>CALVAW010000012.1 GCA_944325655.1 Candidatus Gastranaerophilales bacterium | reverse complement strand
TTAGATTTTGTTAATCTTTTTGTAACAACGGGAGTGAAAGCTGCTGCTATACAACTTATTGTAATCAAGCTAATCATGAGTTCGATTAGAGAGAAGGCGTTTAATTCTATATTTTTTTTCATCGTGTTTTGGTGTTTTAGTTTAGATTTTCTGTATATAAGGTTATTTTTTGATTAAAATTTACCTCATTTGCCATTAATTTAACATATTAAGTAAATATATGTCAATAATTTACTTAATTAACCATTTAAAGTTTTTTTGATTGACTTTAATATTAAAAAAAACGGGGATTGTATGGATAATATAAAAATTTTATTTGGCAGAAAAATAAGAGAACTAAGAAAAAAACAAAATTATACCCAGGCGCAGTTAGCAGAAAAAGTCGGTGTTGATAATAAACATATTAGCTGTATTGAAAGCGGAAAAAATTTTCCTTCCCCCGATTTAATTTCTCGTTTGGCGAATGCTTTTTTGGTTGAACCAAAGGATTTATTTGAATTTTATCATTTAAAAGAGAATACAAACTTAAAAAAAGGTATTATAGAAATGATTTCGTCACTTTCAAATTATGAACTTGAACTTACGTATAAATATGTACGAACATTTATTTTGAAATAATTATTTTAAATTTGCCATTTTTTTATTTGCCTTGGTAATAAAATCTATTGCATAATTTGAAGGCAGCGCAAAACCTATCCCAATATTTGATCTATTATTGTCGGGATTATAAATTGATTGATTAATACCGATTATTTCACCTTTTAAATTTAAAAGAGGTCCGCCAGAACAACCCGGATTAATTGCCGCATCTGTTTGAATTTTGTTTCTTTCATAATCAATTCTTGAGATTATGCCTGTTGTCAATGTATCTCTAAAACCAAACGGACAACCTATTGTTAAAACTCGTTGTCCGACTTTAATTTCATCAGAATTACCGAATTTTGCCAAAGGCAGGTTTTCATTTGTATCAATTTTAATAAGTGCTAAATCGTTTTTATTTTTCAATACAGCAAGTATTTTTGCCGTATAATTTCTGCCGCTATGCGTTGTAACTGTTATATTTCTGGCTTTTTCAATTACATGCGAGCTCGTTAATATCACTCCGGATTTTGAAATGATACAACCTGTTCCGCCCGATGTTCCATGGTCAATATCTGCTTCAATGGATACAATTGAAGGAAGTGTTTTTTCATAAATTTCTATAAAATTTTTTTCTTCACCCGATGAATATTCGTATGAAAATGCAAAAGAGTTAAAACTTAAAAATAATAATAGCAATAATGTATAAATTTTTGTTTTTAAATATATAGTCATGATTTTATCCTTAATTACGAAAGAGATGTTAACATATTAAAATTAAGCTCACATTGCACATAATGTTTAGTTGTGATAAAATTCAACTGTAATAGAAAAAAGGAAAATTATAATGGGAATCGAAGTTTTTAGAAAACATTTAAGAGAAAAAAGAGCTGTTAAAATTATTGCAGGCATAGATAATTACAACAAAGAAAACGTTGCAAAAGTTTGCGCTGCAGCTCAAGCAGGTCATGCAAGCGCGGTTGATATAGCTTGCGATAAAGAAATTTACGAGATTGCAAGAAAAAATACAAAATTACCGATTTTCGTTTCTTCAATCCATCCTTTTGAATTGTTAAAAGCTGCTCAATGGGGAGCAGATGCTATTGAAATCGGAAACTTTGATGCTTTATATAAAAAAGGTCAAGGCTTCACCGCTCAACAAGTCTATGATATAGTTCTTGAAACTTTAAGTTTAATCGGTAAATACGATATTTTCACTTGCGTTACTATTCCCGGCAATATAGATATATCGGAACAAATAGATTTAGCTAAAAAACTTGAAATTTTAGGTGTAGATTTAATTCAAACAGAAGGTCTTAAAGCAAGCGTGGATTCTTCTAACCCTTCAATGCATTTGATTAATTATGCGGAAGCAACTATAGCAAATACTCTTGAATTAACTCAACATACAGCTTTACCTATTATGAGCGCTTCAGGAATTACGGCAAAGACTGCTCCATTAGCATTTGCATCAGGTGCAAGTGCTGTAGGGGTCGGTTCTGCAGTCAATAAACTAGATTCACAAATCGCTATGACAGCTACCGTAATGTCTATTGTAAGCACTATTTCTCACAGAAATTCAATTAATAGAGAAATTGTCAGAACTGAACGTGAATTATATGTTTAGTTTGATATATTTAATAATTTTAAAAGCCCTCAATAATGAGGGCTTTTAAAATTATTAATTGTTTTGTAGTCGTTTTTTACTTATCTTATTATAATTTTCAAAAGCAGTATTAAATCATGCCTATATTAAAGAAAATCAAAGGCTTTGAATTTTTCGAGTATTGAAATTTTCTTATAAATTGTGATATACTGACAAAAATTATTTTATAAGGGAGGTTATTTTGATAAAAGTTGGTGTGGTCGGAGCAAACGGAAAAATGGGGCAAGAAGTTGTCAAGATGACAATTGCCGCAAAAGATTTAGAATTGGTTTGTGCTGTTGACAAATTAAATATAGGCGATAATGTTTACAATGATGTATATATAGAAGGCGATATAGAAGCTGCGCTTAAAATTCATGATGTAGATGTGGTTGTTGACTTTACTCAACCGTCCGTAGTTTTTGAAAATATAAAAATATATATGAAAAATAATATTAAATCAGTTATTGGAACGACGGGATTAAGCGACGAACAAATTAAGCAAATTGAAGAAATGTCTAAAAATTCAAATACCGGTTGTATAATCGCTCCTAATTTTTCAATTGGCGCCATTTTAATGATGAATTTTGCCTCACAAGCAGCTAAATATTTTTCAAATGCCGAAATTATTGAATTTCATCATAACCAAAAGAAAGATGCCCCATCAGGCACTTCGATTAAAACTGCTCAATTAATGATGAAAAATAATGACAATTTTAAACTTGGAAATTGTGCAGAAACTGAAACAATTCAAGGTGCAAGAGGCGGCAATTATAATGATAACGGTAAAGGAAATATACAAATTCATTCTGTTCGCATGCCTGGATTTGTAGCTTCGCAGCAAGTAATTTTCGGATCAGATGGTCAAATATTAAAAATACATCATGATACAATTAATCGCGAATGTTATATGCCCGGTGTTAAATTGGCTGTTGAATATGTGTATAACAATAATAGCTTTATATATGGATTGGAGAATATTTTATGACAAATAAATTACCCGATATTGCAGTTTTAGGTGCAACGGGTGTCGTCGGAAGAGAAATTTTAAATATTTTGGAAGAAGAAAAAATTAAATATAATTCAATTAAATTTCTGGCCTCATCTCGTTCTGCAGGCACAACCATAGAATTTAACGGTGAAAAACATACCGTAATTGAAGCAAATGAAAATGTTTTTGATGATATAGATATTTGTCTTGCTTCTGCGGGTGGAGAAACAAGCAAAAAATATGCACCTATTGCTGCAAAAAAGCATTGTGTATATATAGATAATTCCAGTGCTTTTAGAATGGATGACAATGTTCCGCTGGTAATTGCCGGCGTTAATGATGATGATTTAAAAATGCACAAAGGAATAATTGCAAATCCGAATTGTTCTACGTCTCAGTTAATGCTGCCCTTAAAGGCTTTACACGATAAATATAAAGTAAAAAGAATGATAGTTTCAACATACCAAGCTGTCTCCGGAGCCGGATTAAAGGCAATAAACGAATTAACTGATAACACAAAAACTAATCTTGTCGGTATGCCTTTTGAACCAAGTGCTTTTAAATATGAAATTGCTTTTAATGTAATACCTCAAATAGATTCATTTGTTGAAAATGGCTATACAAAAGAAGAAATGAAGGTTACAAACGAAACAAGAAAAATACTCCATTTGCCGCAAGAAGTCAAGATTTCTTGTACAGCAGTAAGAGTACCTGTTTATATTGGTCATAGCGAAGCTGTAAGTGTTGAGTTTGAAAAAGATGTCAATTTAGATGAAGCTCGTGAATTGTTAAAAAATACTTGGGGTGTGGAATTAAGAGATGACATCTCCACATACACATATCCTACTCCAAAGGATGCTGCAGGTAAAAATCCTGTTTACGTCGGCAGAATGAGAAAATCTATCGCTTTTGATAACGGCTTGGATTTCTTCTGTGTTGCTGATAATCTACGCATAGGCGCAGCTCTAAATACTGTGCGAATAGCAAAAAAAGTAATTGAAATGAATTTATACTAAGGAGAAACTTTTATGGCATTAAGATGTGATTTGGGTGAAGTAATTACGGCAATGGTTACACCTTTTGATAAAAATAAATCAGTTGATTACGAGTCAGTTGAAAAAGTTTCTAAACACTTATTAGAACAAAACACCGATGCAGTTGTGGTTGCCGGAACAACGGGCGAAAGTCCGACTCTTACACATGAAGAAGAATATGAAATATTATATTGTGTTAAATCAACCGTCTCCGGTCAATGTAGAGTAATTATGGGTGCGGGGTCCAATTCAACAGATACTGCGGTTGCGTCTTCAAAAAAAGCTCAAGAACTGGGAGCAGATGCTATTTTATCGGTTGTTCCATATTACAATAAGCCTTCTCAACAAGGAATGAAAGAGCATTTTGGTGCAATTGCAAAAAGCGTGGATATACCTGTGATTTTATATAATATACCCGGTAGAACAGGGGTAGATATGGCGCCGGAAACAATTGCTTTTCTTGCAAAAGAATATTCAAATATAGTTGCCGTTAAGCAATCAAATCCGAATTTAGATTTAATATCAGAAATAAGAATGTTGGCTCCTGATGATTTTGCAATATATTCGGGTGATGACAGCTTAACATTACCTATGCTTTCTTTAGGAGCACATGGGGTTGTTTCTGTTGCTTCACATGTTGCAGGAAATGAAATAAAATCTATGATACATAATTTTAAATCAGGACAAATAGTAGCGGCATCAAATATGCACAAAATACTATATCCCCTATTTAAAAAGATTTTTATGGCTCCAAATCCGACTCCCATAAAAGCACTGTTGTCTAAATTAGGTATTTTGGAAAATAATGTGAGACGACCTCTTGTTGAATTGGACGAACAAGCAAGACTTGAGCTTTTAGAGTGTTTAAATAAAGTTTTATCAAAAACCGAAAATATATAACTTAAAAAAACCCTCTTTTGAGGGTTTTTTTAATTAACAAAAATTTACATAAATTTATTTATAAAATTCAAATTCTATTTGTCATTAGAGCATGTTTTTGATAACATCATCATAAATTGTGTTATTAGAAATAATAGAAAATTGGAGGAAATTAATGCAAAAACGTGTATGGCTTTTTAGGGAAGGCAATGCAGATATGAGAAATCTCCTCGGCGGAAAAGGTGCAAATCTTGCTGAAATGACAAATTTAGGATTACCTGTCCCCCCGGGATTAACAATTACAACAGAAGTTTGTATGGATTATATAAATAACGGCAACAAAATGCCATCCGGCTTAATGGATGAAGTAAAAGCCGCACTTGCCGACGTCGAAAAACAAACAGGAAAAAAATTCGGCGATACGCAAAATCCTCTTTTAGTTTCTGTTCGTTCCGGCGCAAGAGTTTCAATGCCGGGCATGATGGAGACTATTTTAAATTTAGGTTTAAATGACGAAACTGTTGAAGCAATGATTAAGCTCACAAATAACCCCAGATTTTGTTATGACAGTTACAGAAGATTTTTAACAATGTTTGGTTCGGTTGCTTGGGATATGGACAGGCAAAAATATTTCGAATCGGAAGTTGAAAAAGTTAAAGAGCGTGAAGGTGTAAAAGAAGATACGCAAGTTTCCGCTCAAGGGTGGAGATCATTAATTCCTATATATAAAAATGTAATAAAACAAGTAACAGGCAAAGAATTTCCGCAAGATCCTTTTATTCAACTTCAAGAAGCAATTGAAGCAGTTTTTCGTTCTTGGAATATTCCTCGTGCAGTAGCATATAGAACCATGAATAAAATTGATCATAATTTTGGTACTGCAGTTAATGTGCAAACAATGGTATTTGGAAATATGGGTGATGATTGCGCTACCGGTGTTTCATTTACCAGAAACCCTGCTACGGGAGAAAATAAATTCTATGGCGAATATTTAACAAATGCTCAAGGCGAAGATGTTGTTGCGGGAATCAGAACTCCAAAACCGATTTCAGAACTTGAAGTAGAGATGCCTGATTTATATAAACAATATGTCGATATAGCAAAAAAACTTGAAAACGGATATAAAGATGTTCAGGATATGGAATTTACAATTGAAAAGGGTAAATTATATATCCTTCAAACAAGAAGCGGTAAAAGAACTGCAACTGCAGCGGTAAGAATTGCGGTTGAAATGGAAAAAGAAGGCATAATAACAAAAGAACGTGCAATTCAACTTGTAGATCCTTATGCCGTCAATCAAATTCTGCTTCCTTGTTTTGATGAATCCGCAATGAAAAACGCACATATTGTTGCACATGGTGTAAATGCTTCCCCCGGTGCTGCAGTTGGAAAAATTGTATTTAATACGGATGAAGCGGCTGAACGCGGTGAAAAAGGCGAAAAAGTAATACTCGTCAGAATTGAAACTTGTCCTGATGATATACACGGTATGGCAGTTGCTCAAGGTGTATTAACACTTAGAGGCGGTGCAACTTCTCATGCTGCAGTTGTTGCAAAGGGAATGGGAAAACCTTGTGTCGCAGGATGCGAAGATATGAAAATAGATTTAGAAAAAGAAACGTTAATTGGAGCAGACGGAACGATATATCATAAAGACGATATCATTTCTCTTGACGGTGGAAAAGGTCTTGTAATGGATGGCGCCGTTAAATTGGCGGATGCTAAAATTGATGATAATTTTAAAACATTCTTCTCTTGGGTTAATGAAATTAAAACAATGACTATTGAAGCTAACGCTGATACCGTTAAGGATGTCGAGAATGCTCTTATGTTCCATGCAGAAGGTGTAGGTCTCTGCAGAACTGAACACATGTTCATGGATCCTGACAGATTGCCTTGGGTTCAAAAAATGATTATTGCCGGAACAAAAGAAGCTCGTGCAGAGGCTCTTAGCCAATTATTGCCGATGCAATACAATGATTTTTACGGTATGTTTAAAGCTCTTGGCGAAAGACCACTAACCATTCGTCTTTTAGATCCTCCATTGCATGAGTTTCTGCCTTCAAAAGAAGAGTTGATTGCACAAGTTGCAGCAAAAAAAGTTTTGAAACAGGATTACACTGAAGAACAAGCTCTTTTAACAATAGTTGAAGGTTTATCGGAAGCTAATCCTATGATGGGACTGAGAGGATGCCGCTTGGGCTTAACTTATCCTGAAATAAATGAAATGCAGGTAAGAGCTATATTTGAAGCTGCATGTGACGTTAAAAAAGAAGGCATAAATGTTATGCCATACGTAATGATTCCTTTAATCGGACACGTTAACGAACTTAAAACAGCTAAGGAAATTCTTGTAAAAGTTGCTAAAGACGTTATGAAAGAAAAAGGAGTCGAACTGGAATATAAATTTGGTACAATGATTGAAATTCCTCGTGCAGCTCTCACGGCTGATGAAATAGCTCCTTATGCGGAATTTTTCTCATTCGGCACAAATGACTTAACGCAAATGACATTCGGATATTCCAGAGATGATGCTGAAGGCAAATTTTTAAAACGCTATGTTGAACAAAAAATCCTTCCGTACAATCCGTTCGATACTCTTGATTTCAACGGAGTGGGTGAGCTTATTAAAATGGCTATGCAAAAAGGTAAATCCGTTAATTCTTCCTTAATCGGCGGTATATGCGGAGAACATGGCGGCGATCCTGACAGTGTTAAATTTGCATATAGAATAGGTTTGAACTATGTTTCATGTTCACCATTCAGAATACCGCAAGCAGCTCTTGCTGCAGCTCAAGCTGTAATTGAAGCTAAAAAATAAATAAAATCAGATATTAAAATACCCTCTTTGTTATTCAAGAGGGTATTTTTTATTTGTTTATTTTTTTGTTTTTATTTATAATTATCTTATGGAAAATACCGAAAATATGTTAAATGAAGCATTAGAATGTATTAATAACCAGGATTTTGCGCAAGCTAAAATTCTTCTTGAGGATTGTTTAAGAGAAAAGCCTGATGATACGGAAATTTTAAAAAATTTGGGACTGTGTGAAGTGAATTTAGACAACCCCATTGGTGCGATTGAGGTTTTTGAAAAAGTATTAAATATATGCAATGACGATACAATAAGTCTTTTTTACATTGCAAGCTGTAAAGCAAAAACAGGAGAAAAAGAAGAAGCGATAAAGTATTTTAAAAAAGTTTTAGAACTTCGACCCGATTATCTTGAAGTGTATAAAAACCTTGCAATGATATATATTGAATTTAATCAAATAGAAAGCGCTCTTGATATTGCATTGCAGGCGCTGAATAATCCGGAAATTCAACCTGACTATTCCATATATTACATAATTTCTACTGCATATATGTTAAAAAAAGATTATGAAAATTCTGCCAAGTTTCTTGAAAAAGCTTTGGAATTAAACCCTAAACACATCTCAATTGCAAACAGTTTAGCCGTCTCATATATGAATTTATCAAAACATGACGACGCTTTAAAAATATTAAACAAAACCTTTGAAACGGACAACAAAAATTCTCTTACTTCATATAATCTTGGGGTTTGTTATCAAACGAAGGGTGATTTTAAAAATGCACTAAAATATTTTCAAATTTCATATCAATTGGAACCTTCGATTACTATGCTTGCAAGTTTGGCTTCTTGTGCTTTTGCTGCAGGAGAATATTCATTAAGTGCAACCTTGTATCAAAACTTGGTAATGGCATATCCTAATAATTCTTCGTACAGACTTGCATACGTAGAAGCACTGGAAAATACTGCTCAATATAAAGAAGCTTTGGAAAATGTAAATCAATTATTAAATATTGATGAAAAAAATATTATTTTAATTAAAAAGAAAGGTACCTTATTAAGAAAATTAAAATTATACGAAGAATCAATTGCAACTTTTGAACAACTATTAAAAAGAGGAAAGATAGATGTAGAGGTTTATTATAATCTTGCTTTTAACTATGTTGAATTGAATGACTATGATAAAGCTGCGGAAATGTTTAAAAAATGCATTACGCTGGAAGCAAATAATCCATACGCTCATAAAGATTTAGGTGTATTGTATCTAAAAATGAATTGTTATGATTGGGCAATTGATGAAATTAAAAAAGCAATAGATTTAGAAAGTGATGTAGCAGAATTTTATTATTCACTCGGTGTTTCATATATGATGTTATCTAAAATTTCAGATGCAAAAGATGCTTTCATTAAAGCCCTTGAATTAGAACCTCACGATGCCGATGCCGGTGCATATTTAGGATATGTGTATTTATTGGAAAATAAAAGAAAAGAAGCTTTCGAAATGCTTGAAAAAGTCATAAATAAAACTCCGGACAATTTTCTTGCAAAAACATTTATGGCTAAATATTATTTTACAGATAAAAAATATGAAATTGCTAAGCAATTTTTATTGGATGCGACATCTATAGTCAAAGATGACGAAACTTTAAATATGCTTGCTATCTGTTATATGGAAACAGGTGATTATGAGAGCGCTATGGGAATATTTTACAAATTAGCGCAAAATTATCCTAATAATCATATTTTGCTTGTTAATTTGGCAAAATGCGAGATAAAATGTAATAAAAAGCAAGAAGCAAAAGAACATTTAAGACAAGCGCTAATGATTTTCGATGATTATGAAGAAGCATTATCATTGCTTGAGGAGCTAAACAATGACAAATAAACCAAGCAGAATAGTATCAGGTATGCGTCCTACAGGGAAACTTCATTTAGGACATTATTTTGGTGTTTTAAAAAATTGGGTAAAACTTCAGGAAGAATTTGAAAGTTTCTTTTTTATTGCAGATTGGCACGCTCTTACGACAAAATACAATCAAACCGATGACATGAAACAAAATGTTGAAGATGTTCTATTAGATTGGCTTGCATCAGGTATAAATCCTGAAAAATCAACGGTTTACCTTCAATCATTAGTGCCTCAGACGGCTCAACTTCATATATATTTATCTATGATTACTCCTCAAAATTGGGTTGAGCGTGATCCTACATTAAAAGATTTAGCAAAAATTATGAAAGATAAACAAGAAAATATATCAAATCTTTCATACGGATTATTCGGTTATCCTGTATTAATGTCTGCTGATATTATGTTGTTTAATTCAAATTATGTTCCCGTCGGCATTGATCAAGTTGCCCATGTGGAACTTACAAGAGATATTGCACGCAGATTTAATAACATATATAATGTCAACTTTTTTAATGAACCGGAACCAAAATTAACTCAAATCCCACTTTTAAAGGGGCTTGACGGAAATAAAATGGGTAAATCTTTCAATAATGATATAAAAATATCGGATACTGATGAAATAACAGAAAAAAAATTCAAAACCGCAATTACAGACAGAAACAGAATAAGACGAGATGACAAAGGCAATCCGGATAATTGTGAAGTTGTATATGATTATTGGAAAATTTTTGGTACCAAAGATGAACAAGAAGAAATTTGCATGGGTTGCACTTCTGCTTCAATAGGCTGCGCTGAGTGCAAAAAAAGATTAACCTCAAAAATTAACGAATATATGGCTCCCATAAGACAAAAAAGAGCAGAATTGCAAAAACAGCCCTCTTTATTAAAAGATATAATTTATGACGGTTCAAAAAAAGCTCAAATAAAAGCACAAGAAGTTCTTGACGGAGTTGAAAAAGCTGTAAAAATGTATAAATAGGAGTAAAACGATGGATGTTAAAGAATTATTTTTGGAGCTTGCAAAAATTCCTTCTCCAAGTTTAGGTGAAATTAATGTTTCAAATAAAATACTTGAAATTACCTACAACAACGGAATAAATGCTTATTATGATGACTATAACAACCTGATATTAAAAGTGCCGGCAAACGACACAAATAAAAAACCAATGCTGCTTTCTGCGCATATGGATGTTGTAGGCAACAATTCGGAAGTTATAATTAAAACGTCCGATGATGAAAAGTTTTATATGACTGACGGTTCAAGAACACTTGGAGCGGACGATAAAGCAGGAGTTGCTGTTGCGCTTAATTTAGCAATATTTCTTGCAAAAAATCCTGATTTTAAACACGGTGGACTTGAAATTGTTTTTACTCGTGATGAAGAAACAAATATGACAGGAATAAATCATGTCAGATTTAACGATTTGGAAAGCGAAAATGTACTGGTTTTGGATTCTGACAAATTAGGAAATTTTGAAATTGCAGGAGCAGGATATACAAAACTGGATATTGAAGTAACAACAAAACTCGGCGGTCATAGCGGAAATGATATTCAGGATAAAAAAAGATATAATGCGGCAAAATTAATAGCTGATTTAGTATCAAAACTTCCGAACGGAGTATATAAAAAAGAAAACGGTTTTACCATTACATCTTGCAATTTAGGTTCAATTGTCGCAGGAGCAACCGATATAGGTATAGAAAGATTGCTTGAAAAAAATGAAATAGAAAAACCGTATTCAAAATCACTTATTGCGCTTTGTGCCGATAATGTCATAAATACAAAAGCTTATGCGCATTATTCCTTAAGAAGTTCAAATAAAAAATATGAAGAAAAGCTTATTGGTAAATTTCAAAAAATAATTGATAAATTTAATTCTAAATACAAAAATTATGCATTTGCTAAATTGAATATTAAAATTCATATGTTGCCATTTGAAAAATCTCCAAATCAAGAAATGGCACAAATTGCAAAAATTGCAGGAAAAAATATCGCTATACCTGTAAAAATACAATCTTTTCATGCAGGGGCAGAAACTCATATATATGCAAACAAAACAAATAAATATGGTTTAAAATTTAAACCGGTTTTAGTTGGGGTTGCAAATATCTTTTCAATGCATTCTCCGAATGAATCGATTGAAATTGAAAGCTTGGAAAAAGGTTATAATTTTATAAAAGAAATTTATACGTTATACAATAAATAAGGATTATTATGGGAATAAAATTTGAAAAATGGCAAGGATTGGGAAATGATTTTGTTATATTAAATGATGATATAGCAACTTCTGATTTGGCAATTAAAATGTGTGACAGAAATTTTGGCATTGGTGCCGACGGATTATTTTGTCCGACAAAATCCGCGTCTGCCGATATAGGTTGGAAATTTTTTAATTCGGACGGCACTATCGCTCAAATGTGCGGTAACGGCATAAGATGTTTTGCAAAATTTGCAAAAGAAAATAATCTTGTAAAATCTGATAAGTTTACCGTAGAAACCCTGGCAGGAATAATAACTCCGGAAATACTTGAAAACGGCAATGTTTTAGTTGATATGGGCGAAGCTGTTTTTGATCCGGCTAAAATTCCCGTATGTACAGATAACCCCTTAGATTTTGAAATTGAAGGCTACAAAGCAACTGCTATTTCAATGGGCAATCCTCATTGCGTCATATATACAGAAGAAGACAGCGAAATGCTTGCAAAAACCTTGGGAGAAAAAATTGAAATCAATACTCTTTTTCCGCAAAAAACAAATGTGGAATTTGTTAATATAATTTCTCAAAACAGGATTAAAATGAATGTTTGGGAGAGAGGCTGCGGAATAACTCTTGCTTGTGGAACAGGAGCCTGTGCAAGTGTTGTTGCAGGTGTTAAAAGAGGTTTAATCAGCAATATATGCGATGTAGTGTTGCCCGGGGGAGTTTTAAATATCGAATATAAAGACTCGGGTCACGTATTTATGTCGGGTCCCGCTAAAAAAGTATTTTATGGTGAGTATGAAATTTAAAAAATTAATTAAACTTTACTAAAACAATTTTTTTCTTGTTTGTAAAATATTTTTATGCTAACATCCCTTTATATATAGTCACCAAAGGAGAAATAATGAAAAAATACGATTTATTCACAATTATAAAACCAAATCTGGATAATGATGATGCAGATAAAGTTGTTGCCAGAATTGAAGAAATTGTTAAAAATCTTGGCGGTAATGTCATTGAAGCAGATAAAATGGGAAGAAAGAAACTTGCTTACGAAGTAGCAGGATTTACCGACGGTTTTATGGTAAATCAAGTTGTTGAAGTCCCTGCTGATAAAGTTGACGAATTAAAACGCCAATTAAGATTAAACGACTCTATTATTCGTGTTATGTTTACTATGAAGGAATGTGCATAAATGACTCTTGCTAAAGCTTTTGTTACCGGTTCAGTTGTAAAAGCACCGGAAAAAAGATTCACACAAAACGATATGGCAATTGCAGGTTTTACAATTAATATTGATAAAGCTAATGAAACCTTGTTGAGAGTTGTTGCTTTCGGGCAGCTGGCGGACACTGTAACTTCTACACTTGCAGTTGGAGATTTTGTTGCTGTTGAAGGCAAATTGCAAGTTAATTCATATAAACTTCCTGACGGAAAAGATAAAAGAGTATATGAAATCAGTGCTAATTTTGTTGAAAAAATGACAAATACAAATGAAGCCATTGAAAGCGCTTCAAAAGCCCAAAGCAATGACAGCCTTGTGTCTTTCAATCAAGATGAAGTTGCTCAAGATTTAATTGATGAAGATGAAATTCCTTTCTAAGGAATTCATTGGTCGAATAAAAAACTAGAAAAGGAAAATAATTTAAAATGGCAAAAGATTTAAAAGATGTTAAAAAGAAAAAAAATTGCGCTTTCTGTAATGATAAAATCGATTGTTTAGATTACAAAGATGTTTCTAAATTAAAAAGATTTTTATCGGAATCCGGTAAAATTCTTCCAAGAAGAATAACAGGAACATGTGCAAAACATCAAAGAATGCTCTCTAATGCTGTGAAAAAAGCAAGAGAAGCATCATTGATGGCTTATGTATTTGAAAATTAATATTTAAGATACATTTTTTGAAAAAACGGTCTTATGACCGTTTTTTTATATGTTATTTATTAAGAAATGTAAATATAATCTTAAAATAAGCAATTTTTAATTTGATATATACTTTATATATATGTAAGACATAAATACCTCCCCCCTACAAGCAATTAAGCTTTAACACACAAAACACACTACTAACACACTAACCTTTTCTACACGAGAATCAAGCAAAAAGATTTTCAAAACCCTCAGAAATGAGGGCTTTTTTTTGAGTTTGTGTTAATATGAATATATGAAATCGGTCGGCGTTGATATAGAAGATATTTCCAGATTTGAAAATAAAAGTAATGCGTTTTTAGAAAAAATTTTTACAAAAAACGAACTTGAATATTGTTTAAGTCAAAAAAAATATCAAGAAAATTTATGCGCAAGATTTTGTGCAAAAGAAGCGGTAATTAAAGCTCTATCAACATTGAACGAAAAAAAACCTGCTTTTTTGGATATAGAAATAATAAAAAAAACAAACGGCGCTCCTTATGTGAATATGCTTGCGTCCGAATTTAAAAAGTATAATTATTACCTATCGCTCTCACATGAAAAAGATAAAGCTATTGCTTTTGTTGTTGTAGAATAAATAAGTATTAGTTTAGTAAATATAAGGAGAAGATTATGTATAATGTTTATGTTAAAAAACAAGGTTCTTATAATCCTGATTTAATGGGAGAATATTCAAATATAAATGATGCGGTAAAATTCGCAAATGATTTGAAAGAAAAAGATTCTTCAATTTCATATACCATAGAAGAAACAACGGGTCATTTTGATAGTTATGGTGAACCTTTGACTAATGTTGTAAAAAGAGGATAATAAAAAAGCTCCCAAAAGGGAGCTTTTTTAATCTGTTTATTTTTGGATATCTTTCATCGAAAGTCCGATTCTATGCTCTTGCGGAGTGAATTTTTTAATTAATACTTCAATTTCATCTCCAAGATTGAACATTGAATTAATGTTAACTTGTCCGTCTCCAATTTCAGATGAAGGAAGAAGAGCTTCAACTCCCGGATAAATATTGATAAATGCACCAAATGAAGTTATTTTATTTATGGTACCTTTAATCACATCTCCTTCTTTAAACTTATCGACAATTTCTTCCCAAGGATTTGCGCCCATTCTTTTTAATGAAAGAGAAATACGTTTTAAATCTTCGTCGATTTTTATGATTTTAACTTCGATTTTTTGTCCTAATTGGATAACATCGCTTGGGTGTTTAATTCTTTCCCAAGAAATTTCAGAAATTGGTAATAAACCGTCTATGCCTTCAATATCAACAAAAGCACCGAAATCAGCTATTCTTACAACTTCACCTTCAACAACTTGATCAACTGCCAGACGAGATATTATTTCATCTGCAACCATTTCTCTTTGTTGACTATATACTTGTCTTTGCGAAAGTATAAGTTTATTCTTCTTAGGATCAGCTTCAAGAATTTTTACTTCAATTTCTTGACCTACTTGCATTTCAGAAGGAGCCCCCGTTCTTAATTGACTGGAAGGAATAAAACCTCTTAATCCTTCAATTTCAGCAATCAAGCCGCCTTTAACAGATGAAACAACTTTTGCCATAACATTTTCATTAGCTGCTTTAAGCTCTGACAATTTTTGCCAAGCTTGAGCACAAGAAACTTTTTTTAATGATAATACTGCAACTTCGTCATCTTCTTCATCTTTAATAATGTAGAATTCTTTTTCATCCCAAAGTTTTACTATATCATCTACATTTTTGTCAGCAAAATTTGAAATTTCGCGATTAGGTAAGAAAGCTTCGGTTTTAGCACCTATATCTACCAAAAAGCCGTCTTTTTCTTTTTTTACCACAACGCCTTTTACAACGTCGGCAACATTAATTTTGTAAGTGTAAGAATTTGCTAGTAACTGCTCAAATTCTTGATTTGACATAGTTTCTTTTGTCATTTTTTATCCTTTCTATATTGTATTAAGTTTATTTATAACTTCATTGATAATTGTATCAGGCGTGCTTGCTCCTGCGGTTACACCAATATTTTGTACTGAATTTATTTCTTTTTTATAATTTTCTAATTCATCTTGATGTTCTATATGTATTGTTTTTGTAATTTTTTTTAAAATTTCCGCTAAATGTGTTGTATTGGCGCTTTTTTTAGAACCTACCACCACCATTAATTCAGATTCTTGAGCTAATTTTTTTGCTTCATTTTGTCTTAGCGAAGTAGAAGGACAAATTGTATTTTCTACTTTTAAAATTTTACAAATTGAAGATAAATAATTTATTACTTCAAAAAGATATTCTTTTGTTTGTGTTGTTTGAAGAACAATCCCCACCTTTTTAACGGATTTAATAATGTCTTCAATGGCTTTTAGAGCTTCTACGCTTTGAGCAACATATACATCGCTTGCATTTTTTGCGTGCATTTGTGCATTTGCACAAATAGCTTTAACTTCAGGATGTTCTTTTTTTCCCAAAATAATAACAAAATAGCCATCTTGCACAAGTTCTATAGCTTTGTTTTGTACTTTTTTTACATCAAAACACGTTAAATCAACAAGCTCAAATCCTTTTTTTTGAACTTGTTTAAAAACATCATCACTCTCGCCGTGACTTCTTATTATGCAAATCCCCTCACCTTTTTCGGGTAAAATATTAATTGTTTTTATACCCAAACCTTCAAGCTCGGAGATAACATGCGAATTATGAATTAGCTCACCTAAAACCGATACTTTTTTATTCGGATTTTCACGTTTTAATTTAATTGTGGTGTCTACAGCTCTTTTAACGCCATAGCAAAAACCCGCATTTTTAGCCAGTTTGATATTCTTCTTAATGGTTTTGAACCATCCTTTTCATAAGAGTCAATATTGTTAAATATTGCTGTAACTATTTAAACATAAATATTTTTTTAGTACAATATTTTTGTAAAATTTATGGAGTATTTATGGAATTTTCACAACAAGGTACAAAAGAGGAGATTTTATATTGGTCAAAAAGGCTCTATCAAAAAGGTATGTCACCTTCTACCAGCGGTAATGTTTCTGTTAAAACAAAAGAAGGTATATTGATTTCAGCAAGCGGTGTTTGTTTGAATGATATGGATGAGAATGATATTGTTTTAATGGATTACAACGGTAATCTTATAGGCGGAAATAAAAAACCTTCCAGTGAAAAAATCATGCATTCTGAAATATATACAAGAAGAGATGATATCAATGCTGTAATTCACTGTCATTGTCCCTTGATTACTGCGTTTGCCGTTGCAGGCAAGCCCATGGATAAACCTATACTTCCGGATTTTTCGCTTGTATTCGGATATGTTCCGATTATGCCTTATTATTGTCCTTCAAGTATTGAATTAGCAACTTATGTCGGAGAATATTTTGATAAATATTCTGCGCTCCTCTTAAAAAATCATGGGGTAGTTATTGGCGCAGATTCTCTGCAAAACGCTTTTTATCAACTTGAACTTTTAAGAAGTTATGCAGAAACATATTTTGGAGCGGAAGTCTTAGGTGGTATTAAAACATTATCAAAAAAAGATATTGCGGAAATAAATCAACTTTATAAAAATAAATAGGAGAAAAAATGACAACTCAAATATTGGAAGCTCAATCAGGAGCTGTTACGGATGAAATGTATCAAGTTGCAAGAATAGAAAATCTTGATGTTGAATATATAAGAGAAAAAGTTGCACAAGGCAGAATTGTTATATTAAAAAATAATCAAAGAACAGATTCGATACCTGTTGCTGTCGGTGAAGGCTTAAAAGTAAAAATTAATGCTAATATCGGTACGTCAAATGAAAAATCATCAATCGATCAGGAATTAGATAAAGTCAGAGTAATTGAACAAGCAGGGGCGGATGTTCTAATGGATTTATCAACAGGAAACTATGTTGATGAAACCAGACAGGCAATTTTAAGTTCTACAAAACTTCCCGTAGGAACGGTTCCAATGTATCAGGCAGGTAAAGAAGCTCTTGATGAACATAAAAGCATTGCTAAATTAAGCAAAGACAAATTATTTTCAGATATAGAAAAACAATGTATCGATGGCGTCGATTTTATTACCGTACATTGCGGAGTAACGAAATTTGTAATTGATCAATTAGAAAAACAAAAGCGTCTTACAGGTATAGTCTCAAGAGGCGGCGCTATGCTTGCTTGCTGGATTAAAGCAACGGGAAAAGAAAATCCTCTTTATGAATTTTATGATGAGCTTTTAGATTTAGTCAAAACTTACGATGTTACTTTATCCTTAGGTGATGGTTTAAGACCGGGATGTACTGCAGATGCAGGAGACAGAGCTCAAGTGGCTGAAACCATTGTTCTTGGAGAATTAGTAAAACGTGCAAGAAAAGCAGGTGTTCAAACTATGGTAGAAGGCCCGGGACACGTTCCTTTAAATAAAATTCCTTCAATGATACAAACCATAAAAGAATTGACAGATTATGCCCCTTTATATGTTCTTGGACCGCTTGCATGTGATTGTGCGCCCGGATACGATCATATAACTTCTGCAATCGGTGGAACGCTCGCTGCATACCATGGCGCCGATTTCTTATGTTATGTAACTCCTGCTGAACATATAGGTCTACCTAATTCAGCACAAGTAAAAGAAGGTATAATAGCAGCAAAAATCGCTGCGCATTGCGCCGACCTTGCAAGAGGTAATTCAGAAGCAATCAAACGCAATTATGAAATGTCAAAAGCAAGAGTAGAGCTTAATTGGAAAGAACAAATTAAAAATTCACTGGATAAAAGTGCGTTTGACGGAGTAAGCTTGGCAAAAGAAGGTAAACCTTGTACTATGTGCGGCTCATATTGCTCCATGAAATTATTTAGAAAACATTTTTCGGATTAATATTAAGAATAAAAAATAAAATTGACGTGGTTGCAAACTTACAATATAATTACTTTATGCAACCACTCATTTCAGTTGAAAATGTTGAAAAAGTTATTGATGAAGTTCTTGTTGATATTTCTGCTTGGCGCAAGGAGATGATTCATTATATTAAGGATGAAAATCCTGAGCTCAATACTGCCATTATCGAATTATCCCAAAAAACCGGGCTTGACCCAAAGGCATTGGCAACAGGTGCTTATGTAACATACAAACTGCTTGAAAATGAAGGTACAAGTGACGAAAATTTCGTTATAGATGAAGAATAAAAACTTTAATACAATTAATAAACAGGTTAAAATTATATTATGAGTCAACTTAGTAAAAGCGAAATAGAACAAGCTAAAAAATTAGCATCAATGCAAATGGTGTCTGAAATTTTAGAAAATATCAGAGGCGTTATAGCAAGAGACCGAAAACAAAAACAGCCTTTAATTTTGAGAATTAATGAAGGTTTTATCTTTAATATTGCAAGAAAAGCAATTGTTGAAAAAGATTCAACTTTTTTAATGGCAATAGCAGGTGAAAGTGCTTCCGGTAAAACAACTTTGGTAAAAAATGC
The DNA here is from genome assembly GCA_944325655.1 of Candidatus Gastranaerophilales bacterium. GTDB lineage: Bacteria > Cyanobacteriota > Vampirovibrionia > Gastranaerophilales > Gastranaerophilaceae > RUG14156. Next base: position 27,037 of record CALVAW010000012.1, on the reverse strand, counting down.
CGCAAAAGCTTGCGTAAAATCAGACACAAATAATGTATATACGGTTATTTGTTGCGATGACTACTATAAAGATGCTTCAAAAGAACTTACTGATGCAGGCAGCTATGAAAAATTATTTGAAACAGGATTTAGTTTTGATACACCGGATGCAATTGATTTGGCATTAATGAAAGAGCATCTAATCAAATTAAAAAATGGTGAGGAAATATATTCTCCGCTTTACAATTTTGTAACTTGCGAAAGCAAATTGAATACTGTATTAAAGAAACCTGCAAAACTTCTTTTAAATGAAGGTTTATATGTTTTACATGAAAGCTTGCGTGACATTATTGATGTTAAAATATATGTTTATACACCGTTTGAAATAATAAAAGACAGATGGTTTGCCAGAGCCACAAGCAGAGGAAAAACAGGTTTAGCGGCACAAATGCAGTTTCATGATGTAAATCAAACAGCTTTCAGACATATAAGACCCACTATGGATATTGCAGATGTCGTTATAAACGGAATGACGAGTCAAGAATATATTGAAGATTTTATTCAAGAATTAATATGCGCTATTATTGATGTAACTAAAAATTATCGTTAGAATGTATTATTATTCTTGACAAATATTATTTATATAATATCATAATAGTTGCCTGATGGGGCGTCGCCAAGTGGTAAGGCACCTGGTTTTGGTCCAGGCATCTCGGAGGTTCGAATCCTTCCGCCCCAGATTATATAATTTTATATTGCAAATTATTTTAATTACATTCGTCTATAACTTGACCAAAAATTAATCTAATCATTCCGCATCTTTTTCTTAAAGTTTTTCTTACGCCGCATGTAATTGCATTAATATTTTCACTTATCCCATTAACATTGCTTGTTGTTGAATTTATTGTCGGCATTAAATTGTCATTGGTGCTTTCAATAATGCTGCTTATATTTTGACTTGCTGCTTCCATACTTGAAATTGTATTATTGAGCGAATTTTGATTTAGAGAATTATCAATTTTTTCTGTCATATTTTCAATATTTTTAGTTGTATTTATAACATTATCTTTACCCAGTGTCACCACGGAATTAATATTATCCAGCAGCTCGGAAAGTTTTTCGGTTGCAATTGCAAGATTTTTTGTGGTTGTTAAAAGATTTTCTTTTATTGCTTCTATGCTTTCAGGATTTTGTCCTGCTAAAAATGTATCAATATCATTACTTACAAATCCATCCAAAATAGAATAATTTGAAATCATTATATTAGATGGATTTTTAGGATAAATAAATTCTAAAAAATCTCTTTCTGTATTATTTTTTTTCTCTTTTTTTAAAAATACTTTAGTGTTTTTTGGAAATAACAGATTCTTTTTATAGAGAATCATTTTTATGAGTGTATGTGAGCCGTCTTTGCTATGTTCCTTGCCTGTTGTTTTGCCAATTGCAATACCTCTGTAATATACGGGAATGTTATTTTCAAATGGTCTCAATTCTTGAAATTTTGCTATAACATGTAAAGAATTTAATTCTTTGTATACATAGAATATTGCAAAAAACGAGAAAATTATTATTAAAATTACAAAATATTTTTTCATATTTGAAATAATATATGAATGTTTTTTAAAATTAAATACTCATTTGTATAATAGACATATATCTTATTATTGAAAAAACAACATAAAAGTGCTATAATTAGTGTGTCGGAGGGTGTATGTTAAAATTAAATTCTGCTTTTTACAGCGCTAAAAGAAATTTTATAAAACAACACGAAAATGATATTCGTACTCACGAGATGGCGCACAAAAGAGCCGGCGGAAAGTACGCCGGTCCTGTGGTTATAGAAAGGGATTCTGACGGAATGCCTACCGGAGGACATGTAGATATAAAAATGCCTTCGCTTAACCCAGGCGATCCTAAGGGAACTATTGAACACGCAAAAACAATTATAAATTCTGCTCTTGCACCATCAGATCCTTCAAATCAAGATTTAAAGGTCGCATCTGAAGCAAAAAAAGTTTTATTACAAGCTCAAAAGCTTAAGCTCGAAAATCATAAGTTGGATTATTTTGCATAATGCAAAAAGAAGTTTTATGTTTTGGCGACAGTAATGTATTTGGATATAATCCGTCTGATGGTTCGAGATATCCTGTTGATATCAGATGGAGCGGACTCGTTAAAGAATATTTTAAAAATAAATTAAAAATTGTTGAAGCAGGCTGCAACAACAGAACAATATTCGAAAATCCAAACGGCAAAAATTATAGCGGAATTGATATTTTAAAAGAATATCTTCTTAAGAAATATTTCGGTATTGTCTTTTTAATCGGTATAAATGATTTTCAAAATATTTATACAATTAGTGACGAGACTTTATATTTGGGTTTGGAAAATTTGATTTTAATATCAAGAAAAATTGTTCCTGATATTAAAATTCTTCTTTTATGTCCTAATAAGCTTGATGATAGAATTTTGAGCGGTCCTTTTTCTTTGTTATTTGATAAAAAATCAATATCAAAATCTCAATCTGTCGAAAAAATATATTCTAATATCGCAAAAAAATATAAAACAGATTATATTAATTTAAATGATTTTGTAAAAACCAGTTCAATAGACGGGTTGCACTATGATGTTAATAACCATAAAATAATTTTTTCGCTTGTGAAAAATATTATAGATAAATGGATATATAATTAAAAGCCCTAATGGGCTTTTAATTATAACATTGTTTTTCTTATTTCTTCATCTGTTTTAGATATTAAATATTTTGGAGCAATATCAAAAACTGTTTTGCAGCCATATTCACCTTTTTTATTCATTCTGTATGCAGCTCTTGCATAAGCTACAAGTACGCTTGATGTGAATTCCGGATTAGAATCAAGTTTTAGTGAATATTCTATAATGTGACTATTTTCATCACTTGTTTTTCCGCTTCTTAAAACAAAACCTCCATGTGGAATTGCAGAGTGATTTTTCTTTAGTTCTTCTTCGCTTATAAAATGAACGGTTGTATCATAATCCGCAAAATAATTTGGCATTGTTTTAATTTCTTGTTCAATTTTTGCCTTGTCTGCACCATCTTTTGCCACAACAAAACATTCTCTGGTGTGTTTTTCACGAGTAGAAAGCAATGGGTTTTCTCCTTTGCGAACCTTTTCTAAAGCGTTTTCTATCGGTATTGTATATTGCTTAGCATCCACAACGCCTTCAATTCTTCTTACTGCATCACTGTGTCCTTGGCTGACACCTTTTCCCCAGAATGTATAATCAGAACCATCAGGTAAAATAGCATTTGCGTACAATCTATTTAGCGAAAATAATCCCGGATCCCATCCTACTGAAATTATTGCAATTTTACCCGATTTTTGAGCCGATCTATCGACGTTATTGAAATGTTCAGGAATTTTTGCGTGCGTATCAAAACTGTCAATAACGTTAAATAATTCTGCATATTTAGGAGTTTGTACAGGTAAATCGGTGGCACTTCCTCCGCAAATTATAAGTACATCAATTTTATCTTTATATTGTTCAATTTCATTTATATTTACAACTTTAGCCGTTTTTGTTGATACTTTAAGAGAATCGGGGTTCCTTCTTGTAAAAATTGCTGTCAATTCCATATCATTATTTTTTAAAATTGCCTTTTCGACACCTTTTCCGAGGTTACCGTAACCTAAAATTCCTATTTTAATCATACTATACTCCTTTTTTAGTCCATATTAGCACATTTTTTTTAACAATTAAAACAAGATTTTTTATTTTTCTTTACATTTTTTATTATATTGCTATAATCTACTTGTTTAAAATATTTATAGGATTACATTATGGAAAATAAAAATAAAATTTTATTTGTTATTATTTTGACTGTTTTGACAATGGGAGCCGAGATATTCTTTGGTTTTATTACAAATTCAATGGCTCTGTTAGCAGACGGCTTTCACATGGGAACTCACGCTTTTGCACTGGGTCTTGCATATATAGCTTATTATTTTTGTCAGAAATTTCTTAATTCTAAAGAATTTACTTCGGGTACGGATAAAATAAAAGATTTAGCCGGATATACAAGTTCTTTATTTCTCGGAATAAGCGGTATAATGATTATTGTTGAATCTATAGAAAGATTGTTTCACCCCTTAAAAATTAATTTTACTCAAGCTATGTTGGTTGTTATTATAGGTTTAGTGATAAATTTCATTAGTATAGTAATAATGGATTTTGATCATTTTCATAATCACGCTCACAACCACCCCCATGTGCACAAAAAAACAGATAATAATTTTAAATCAGCGTATTTGCATATTTTAGCGGATTTACTGACTTCTATATGCGCTTTTTTTGCGTTATTGTTTGCAAAGTTTTTCGGATGGATACTTTTGGACCCGATTATCGGTATTCTTGGCGGTATAATAATTATAAAATGGGCTATAGGACTTATTAAATCAACAAGTATCAGCTTGCTTGATATTGATTTAACGAAAAAAAATACACCTGATTAACAATATTTATTGTATAGCTCATTAATTAATCCTTGATTATATTCAGACTTATATTCTTCTGATATATTTTTGAATATTTTATCCATAATGTTTATTTCAACCTTTTTATTTAATAAAAAAGTTGCATAATTCGGATGACAATTGTTAACGGCAGAAAGGTAATAAGGTATTGAATAACCCCAAGGAGTGTTTTTAAAAATCTTTAAAATGTATTTATCCGCTATATTTAATATGTATTTTTTTTCATACTTTTTTTCATAATTTATATTCAAATAGTCAATTAAAATTTCAATCGGTAAATTGCCGGCTCCTCGTCCCATACCAAGAATGCTGCCGTCTATTATAATTTTTCTTTCGAAATTTAATCGTAAAATTTTTTGAATATTGGCAAAACAAAGTTGAAAATTATTATGCAAATGTACGCAAAGCGAAATATCTTTGTCTAAGTGTGTATTTGCAATATTTATATATTCTAAAAGTTTTTCTTCATTAAGCGCCCCCATTGAATCCACAATGGTAAACGCATAAGGTTTAATTAAGTTTATTTCTTCAATTGTTTTTTTAAACTCATTTAAAGAATAAAAATTAATAAATGTCGGATTGATGAATAATTTATAACCTCTTGCAATTATTTCTTTTGCATATTTTAGCGCATCTTTTATTTGATGTTTTTTATATATTAATCTTAATGCTGTAATCAATTCATCGTTTCTTGTCGGAATTTTATTGATTGAAAATTTGCCGTAAGCTATCATAGCGACTATTTTATTTTTATCGACACAGGAGGGTAAATATTGATTTATAATTTCAATGCTTTCAAATTTACTTTTATTTTTATCACAACACCCGTCTTCTAAAAAACCGCATTCAATAAATTCTATTTTCGATTTATGAAGTTCACCGATAATTGATTGTATGTCGTTTTTGCCAAAATTCCAATTATTTACGTATCCTCCGTCACGAAGGGTACAGTCTAAAACGCTTATATTAACCATTTTTTCTCTAAAAACAGATGCTTATTTTATAATATTATTTAAACACATAAAAATTTTAAAATATATTTTTTATATTTCATTCACCAATTTTTTTGCAATTTTAAGTGCTTCATTGAAATATTTTTTGTTATATAAAAAATCTTCTTTTTCAATGTATTTTTTAACAATTTTTCTTGCATAACTTCCGATTGCAACTCCTGAAATGTCAACTTTGCAAAGTTTTGCCAATTTTGCGGATTTTGAATTTGTACCTCCGGAAATAATTACCGGCACAGATATTCCGGATTTCAAGATAATATCCGCTGCTGCTACCGCTTGCAAAGTTGTCTTATAATCGTTTTTGCCGCCTGACATCGGTGCTCCGTCTGCTTGAATCATAATGTTGTCAGGATTTTTACTTATCATGTTTTTAAGTTGGTTTATAAGAATATTGTCGGAAAAAATAGATCTGTCTGCGCAAATACTTAATATTCCATTATAATTTTGCAGTAAATAATTCCATTTTTCATTAATTTCTTCTATGTTGTCAGAAATAATATGAAATTCTATACAATCACATAATTTCATTAATTCGGGAAGATTTTTTTGCCAATCCTGTATTTTTTGATATTTTTCAATTGCATTAAAGGGGCATATATCGTAACAGCGGCTACATCCGATACAATTTTTTTCATTAATTAAAATTTTATTGTTAACTTTATATATTGCCGATTGCAGACATTCTGAAATACATTTTTCGCATATTTTACATATATTTTCATTTATTTTGCATTTTGCTAAATGAGGATCGTTATCTGCTCCCACACTAACGCATAAAAAACAATCTTTGTTTTTTTGGGAATATTTTAGTCCTCTTTGCGCCGCATTTATTGATTTCATGCTTGCATTAATATCAAAAAAGCGACATCCTGCCGCACTATAGAGAGCCACCAATTTTTCTATTTCCGAATAATTTTCATTATTTGCACCTAAAATTAATTTAAAACATTTTTTAGATTTAATATAACTTTTTAAATTATTTTTCTGCACAAATTTCTCCTTTTTATTATTTTTTTTAAATAATTTCATTAATTGCATTTGATATATCATATTTTAATTTATAGCCTATTTTATTTAATAATATTGTATTATCTCCAATAATTATTCTCGGTTCATTTGTTGTTTTATTTTTCAAAATTAAAAAATCTTTTTTATTTAATTTTTCTGCAATTATTTTTGCATAGTCTCCAAGGCTTATTCCTTTTGAAGTCGAAATATTAACTATTCCGGTAATATTGCTATTCAAAAATGCTACAAATGCGTTTGCTACATCTATATTATACATATAATCTCTGATTAGATTTGAATTTTCAAGTTTAAAAATTTTATTATTGTTTAAATTATCGATTAAAGCAGCAGTTAGTCTTGTTGAATGTTCATTTTTACCGAATACATTAAAAATCCTTCCCCAACCAAATTCAAAATTCAAGTCTTTTGCTAATTTAAAACCTGCATCCATTAATTCAGCTTTTGTATTTGCATATAAGGAATGCGGGCATATTTCATCCGTTTCTTTGAGCGGTGTATCTTTAAATTTGTATTCAAGACATGTTCCTGCAAAAATTGCTTTTTTTCCGCCGAATTTTGCAAAATATTTTAAAAGATTAATTCCGGCTTTTTTATATTCATAATTTAATTCAGAATTTAAGTAGCCCTGTTTGGTATTCCAAGCAAAATGAAGCATATATTGCGGTTTATGGTGTTGCAAAAATTCTTTTATCGAATTTTCGTCAAACAAAAAACAATTATTACGATTTAAAATTATAATTTTATATCCTGCAGCTTCAAGAGGAATTATGCAGTTATAACCGATTAAACCGCTTGCACCCGTTAAAACAATCTTTTTTTTATTTTTATTTGACATAATAAACTTCCATAACTATTTTATTTAGTCATGAAAATAAAGTAAAATTGTAAAATTATAAAGTTTCAATTTTTCCTTGTTTTTTTAAATATTCCATTTGCGAATTTATGGTATCTTGGCTTGCTAAAATTGAAATTGTAGGATTATATGAGAATATAAAATTTGCAGCTTTTTGAATGTCTTCTTTGGTAATTTTATTTATCGCATCGATGTATTTATCAATTCTTTTTAATCCAAACGGCTCCGAGGCATTCAAGGCCAACAAGCTATTTTGAGATAGCGGATTTTGCATCTGACCTATGACATTTTGTATTAATTTCATTTTAGCAGCTTCAAGCTCTTCATCACTAACCAATTCATTACATAATGCAGTGGTATGTTTTTTAAATCCTTCAAGTGATTTTTCTACATTTTCATAACTTTGAACACCTTGATCTTTGTGGTCGGTTGTTGTTTGAATTTTTAAAGTTAATATTCCGGTATTTTCAAATGATTGAATTGTTGATGAAACGCTGTATGCCAGATTTTCTTTTTCGCGTAAATCTGAAAACAGACGAGAATTAGGACTTCCGCCAAGAATAATATTAAGTATTTCAAAAGTTGCTTCATCATTTATGTTTCCTGAAAGAGGAAATTTATACGATTTATATATTTGAGCTTGATTTAAGTCATCGGTATCAACAATTACATTTGTTTGAGGATTAGCTTTAAAGAATGGTGACAATTTTGGAGTAGGATCTTTAAAAATAATTTCTGATGAATTTTGCGAGCTCATAATTTTATTTTTTAAGTCAGGAAAACGATTAAAAGGAACTGTTGCGGTAAAAATGGATGAAGCATTTTTCAATAAATCATTATAGAATTCTTCTACGTCGCTCAATTGGAGCTGATCAATTGTTTCAAGCATTTTTTTGACTGTGGGAAAATATCCCGGATATAAATTATCTAATAAATTTGATGTCGCATCTTTTTGACTGCTTTTTAAATTATCTTTTATATATGTTTTAGCAGCTTCAAAGTCTTTTTTTGAAAAAGTAGGGTTGTACATTAATTCCAAAATAAGCTCAAGCGTTTTATCAACGCTTTCTGTCATGCAATCGGCATTTATTTCTATTAATCTTCCGTTTACAAATACATCTGCATATATTCCGTTTAGTTCTTTAAACTTTTCTAATTCATCTTGTCTTTTGCCTGAAGTACCTTTTTGAAACATATACTTTAACACTGCCGGTATATTTGGATTTTTCGGTTTAACAGGAGGAGTATTTACGCTCCAATTGAATACACATAAATCAGAATCCGTATTATTTAAAATTAAATGTGTATTATTTGCAAGTTTATATTCTTCTACTCCTTGTGTTGTTATTTTCGGATTTCCGCAAAAAGAAACAACACTGTTAGGTTTGTTTTGAATACTTGTTTTCAGAGAATATTTAGAATTTTTATAATTTGATTGAATGTCTTTTGTTGAAACGCTTTGAGGATGGACAACAACCATTGAAACTTTATTTAAATCAAAATATTTTTTTGCAAATTCCATTATGTCTTCTTTTGTGATATTTTTTGTCAATCCTTGATAATTTGCAAATAAATCCAGTGAATTATCCAAAAAACAACTTCCTAAAAAATCGCAAGTGCTTTCGCTATCTATTGAAATTAATTCAATTGCTTTAGCCATATAATTTTTCAAAGCAGTCATTTCGTCATCGGTCAATGGTTGATTTTGTAATTTTTGAATTGCGTCATAAAATATATCAATACCTTTTTGTTCTTCGCCGGGATTTAACCCCATTGCGCAAATAAGTGCATAAGGGTCAGATGCTTTTAATCCTACTTTTTGTACATCGGCTGAAAAATCGCCGCTTATTTTTTCCAGATTATTTTTAAGGTCTGAACTTGAACATTGACTTAAATAATAATTCAACATTGTGAAAATGACAAAATCCTTGCTGTCCTGCGGCTTTGGTCCTGCAAATCCCATTATAACGCTTGTAAAATTAGTTTTTGGTGTTTTAATATCTTCTCTTACACTATTATTAATAGGAGTTAAGATTTCTCTTTTTTGTTCTTGCTTTACGGTATTTTGTTTAATTGTAAAATTTTTCGAAATTAAATCAATTGTTTTATCTATATCGACATCGCCGACAACTACTGTGTATAAATTTTCAGGTGTATAATATCTGGTATGGTGGTCTGTAACATCTTTTTTTGTTAAATTCGAAACAGTATCTATGGAACCTGCAACCAGATTATGTGAATCGGATTTAATTTGAAATAAGTTTCTTATTACTCTATCAAAAGCAATTGTTATAGGATCATCGTTTATCATTGAAATTTCAGAACAAATTGGTCCCTTTTCGGATTGAAGAGCAGTTTCGTCGAACAAAGGATTTGATATCATATCCCCTTGTATTTCAATTGTTCTTTTAAGATTGTTTTCGCTCATATAAGGTGCGGTTATATAATAATCTGTTTTTGCAAAATCCGTAGAAGCATTTGTAGATGCCCCCATTAAGCTTGTTAACTTAAATACATCGCCGTCTTTTAATTGCGAAGAACCTTTAAAAAGGCAATGTTCTATACAATGACTTATGCCTCTTATTCTGTCCGTTTCATTCATTGATCCGCCGTCTAAAAATGTTTTTACAATTGTTGCTTTATTTTTCTGAGGTAATATAGCAACTTTTTGTCCGTTATTAAGCTGAAAAAGATGCACAAGTTCGCCGGTAGGCGTATTAATTTGCCCCAATAATACATAAGACTTTTGTGTATTTGGCATATACAACGGATTAAAAGGATATACAAAATTCTGATTATAAAAGCTTGCAGTATAAGGATTTTGTGCGTATGCATTTTCGGTCGGATGCATTCCGGCCTGAAGTTGCGGATAATAATAAAATCTGCTCGTTTTGTTTGGATTTATATTCATAAAAGACATAAACGATTTTACCTTATAATGAATTAAAACTTGTTGGACAAAAATATTGTTATTTTTTATATAAAAAGTAACAAAAATTTAATTATAAAATCAAATTCTTAGAAATTCAATCCTTTTTGATGTATTATACACTTGATATTTAAAGTTAGTAAGGTTTAATATGAAAAAAGAAAGAATTATCGGTATACCAAGGGCAATGTCTTATTATAATTATTTTCCTTTTTGGTTTGGTTTTTTCAATAATTTAGATTTCGAAATAATACTTTCAAATCCGACTACAAAAAAAACCGTTGCAGACGGCGCATCTTTGGTTGTAACGGAGACATGCCTGCCAATTAAGGTTTATGTAGGTCATGTTATAAATTTAATCGAAAAAAACGTAAAAAATATATTTGTTCCGTCAATTCAATCTATTGCTCCAAAAGTATATAATTGCTCTAAAATCAGAGGGCTTCCCGATTTAATAAGAAATGTTGTAAAAGGTGATTTTAATATAATTGAAGCAACTTTGGATAAATCTGAAAAAAATAATAATCTTATTGATTTTTTAACTGAAATTGCACATCAATTTGATATTAAAGATTCAAACCTTATAAAAAAAGCACTGCAGGCAGGATTTGTAGTACAAAATAATTTTAATGTAATGGTTCAAAACGGTCTTGATTTTGATGAAGCGCTTAAAAACGCAAAAGAAGGTAAAGTTATTATTCCTCCTAAAAAACCAAATAAACCAATTAGCGTTGCATTAATCGGTCATGGTTATAATATATACGATAAAAGAGTATGTATGGATATATTCAAAAAATTGGATAATATGGATGTAAGAGTATATAATGCATATCAATTAACAATTGAGCAGCTTAAAGGCGGGATGAATTTGTTGCATAGTTCTTTGTATTGGGCAAATCAATATGAAATGACAGGATGCGCAGGTCATTATTTTACAGATAATAAAATAGACGGCATAATTACAATAACTGCTTTTGGCTGCGGTCCTGACAGTCTTATGCTTGAAGATATTAAAAGAAAAGCAAAAAACTATTCAAAGCCCTTGTTAAATTTAACCATAGATGAACATACGGGCGAAGCCGGTTTCATAACAAGAATTGAAGCATTTTGTGATATGCTTATGCGAAATAAAAGAGCAAAAGAAATGAAAGCTAAAAACAACTTTCAAGAACTGAATGTTTAATGCATGGTGCTGATTTAATCTTCGTCTTCAATTTCGTCGCTGTCTGATATTGCTTGAGCAACGAAATTAAATTCATCATCATCTTCGATTATTTCGAAAGTACATTCATTTTCGGTTTTGTTCATTTTCATTACAATTAATTCATCATCGTCGTTGTCATCTGTCGGTAACACATCTTCTTTGACAAGCGATAGCAGCGCATAATCTTTTCCGCCGACATTTACAACTTCTTGAAGTTTCATATAAATTTCTTCGCCATGTTCACCTATTGTTTTAATTATTTGCGAATTGTTTTCTTCTTGCATTTTAGCTCCTTTGCTATCTGTTATTATCTATATATTCTTGCAATATAATACAAGCTGCAGTTACATCTACCATGCCTTTATTTTTAGTATATTTTTTCCCTTTGGAACGCAAAATTTCCTCGGCTGCTTGTGAAGAAAGTCTTTCATCCTGTTTCAAAATTATATAATCATTTTCAAGAGGTTTAATAAAATCTAAACAATTTTTTGCTTGAAATCCTAATGTTCCATCCATGTTATAAGGAACACCAATTAAAATTGTGTCGGTTTTATATTCACTTAAAATTAATTTAATCTCATTTAGTGCTTTATTGTCATTATCTCTCTTAACTAATCCGACCGGAACGGCCCCCAGCATAAGCCCGTCTGATACTGCTACTCCTATACGTTTTGTTCCTATATCCAAAGCTACTATTCTTTTTTTGATTGCCATTTTTCCTCAATTTTTGATAATAACATTTTTAACTCATCCGATGTATAACTTGTTTTTATTTCACGTTTAAATATATTATCTTCATTTTTTGACAACATATTTTGCTTAAAATAAAAATACAAGCTTTTATCAATAAAAGATGTTATTAAATATTTTAAATAAGGATTTTTGAAACATAAACTGTATGCTGCGGCAGATGTTATTTTTAAACCCGCTAATTTTGCAGCATAAGCTTGAATTAAAAGCTTGCTTTGAAGTTCAATTAAAAAAGTTTTATCATTTATAAAATGTTCGTCTATTAATTTAGATATTTTGGCATCAATTAAATCTTGAGACAATATGTGTTCTTTTTCAATTTCATCTATTAAATTGTCGAAATATTTATTTTGATTTTGCGTATAAAACCAATTTTCAATAATCTTTGACATTGCAAATTTTTTGACTTTTGCCTGATTTAGGTTAATTGTTTCTAATTTTGAATTAATAAATTCAGATACATCATAATTAATTTTTTCTATATCATTTAATAAATTTTTCCATACAATAAATTCATAAGGAACAACGGTATTGTTTTTCAAATTTTTCTGATAATAATACGAAAGAATGCTTTTAAGAGCTATTGGATTGATTTCAACAGGTATGGAATCGCTAAAAAGTCTTTTTATAATTGATTCAAAATTTTCTTTTTGCAATGATGCAAATCCCATACAGGCAATTATGCCATTTAATAAGTTAATCGTAACTAAAGAGCAATCAATTGTATCATCTGATTTAATTCTTGAAAACACCAAAGAAAAATTGGAATTTCCATCCACAAAGCTGATATAGCATTTGTAAATTTTAGAATTTTTAGTCAATGTATTATTTTTATAATTTGGATATTTAAAAATTAATTCCTTAAGCGTTCTTTCGCTTTTTTCTCTTGTTTTTAAATCTATATTTTTGTTTAATAAAATATATTCCAATCCGTCTTTTGCTAATGGTGATGTTGAAGCAATTAAAACAGAAGTTATAATGTTCAATTCTTCTTCTTCGGTATTTAATTGTGCAAGTAGCGAAAATGCATTAGCAAGCTCATCACCATCAAATTCATCGGACAAATTGGATAAAAGAGAGATTTTTTCATCTTGAGGTATATTTAAGTAAAAATCCAGTAAATCAACCTGAACTTCTGCGTCAACCAACGCATTTGATAAAAACTCTTTAACTCCGTCTTGAGCCAATTTTTCGGGAAATTTAACATAATTATCTATCTTGTCATAGTCAAAATCTATCCCCTTTTGTTTTAAAAGAGAAATAATAAAGAATTTTTTTTCATCCGATACTTTTTTATTTTTTAAAATATCTAAAGAGTGTTTTTCAAATGTATCTTTATCAACCAATTCAATGAGAAAAATAGCGCAAAAATGAATATATTCTCCGTTGTGTTCGGTAATTTCTTTAAGCAGCACTTTTGTTAACAAATCTTTATCTTGAATTTGTTTAAGTTGCACAATATCAGAATTTATTTTTGCACTTGAAATATTCGGATTTGAAGAATATTTGTTTAAAACCGTCATTAAAAGTGCTCTGTTTTGCATTTTATTTGAAGTATCCGACATTATTTTCTTGAAACACCCCACAATAAATCAAGTATTTTTTGTGCTTCGGCACTCATCAATCCGTCTTGTAAAATTAAATATTGGACGGCAATTAAAGTACATTCAGAACAAATATTAACTCCGGGGCCTTTCACCATCTTGGGTACTTGTGTATTCGGGCGTTTGCAAAAACTGCAATATTCAACCTCAGGTTGTTTTTCTCCTGTTTTAGAATGTTTCTTTTCAAAAGAAACTACTTTTTTTTCTTTCAAAATAACTCCTTGGATTAGTACTATTCTTATATTTTAAATTATTTTTTAATCATGCACAATATTTATTTTCGATTAAATATTAATTTTTGTTAAAAGAAAATTAATTAATTTATCAATTTTTCTTATAAAAAATACTTTATTAATATACGAGTGATATATTTTTAGGAGCTTACAATATGGCAATTGGCGCTCGAGATAAATTAGACAGAGCATTAGTTAAAAAATATCAAAGTTTAAAAGTGGATAATGCAATTGTACAAAGTTCGATGATTGATCCAAATAAAATGTTGGAAACCATGAATGATTATGCAAATGCACACATGGAAGCATACCGCATACATCAGGCATTGCGTGATATTTGTACAAAAGCAATTTCAATGAATATTCATTATACAAAAATGAAATCAGTAAAATCTAAAAAAGAAAGAATTGCTGAAGCAGCAAGAAAAGTAGTTGCAGCACAAATGGCAAAGAAAAATGAGCTTACAAGAAAGCTTGCAAAAGAGCCTCGTCCTACAACTGCATAAAAAAGAATGAATAGGTTTTGTGTGTGTTTATAACCTCTTGAATAAAGAGGTTTCTTTTTATGTATTTACTTATTTTTTAATGTGTAGTTTAATAGAGATGTGACCCCGAATAAATGTGGTGAAACTTATGATAGAGATTTTAAAAACCACTGATAATAATAAACTTGTTGAATTAGGAATAAATGAAGCACAAAGCGGTTCTTGGTTCAATTTGATTGATCCTACTTACGATGAAATACAAAAAGTTTCACTAATTTTAAATTTAGATGAAAGTTTTTTAAGAAATTCTCTTGACGTAGATGAACGTTCTCGTATTGAAATCGAAGATGACTGTTTGCTTATAATCACAAATATTCCATTAATGGAAGATGAAGGTGCTTATGACACTTTGCCTTTAGGTATTATTTTTACAGAGCGCGGTTTTATAACAGTATCTTCAAAAAAGAATAACGTTATTAATTCTTTTAATAAAGACACGTCGCATTCTTTTGATACCAGAAATAAGACCAAGTTTTTACTTGATATACTTTTTCGCTCTACAAAATATTATTTAAGATACTTAAATTACATATATAAACAATCTGAAGAAATTGAAGAAGAGCTTAGAAAAACAATGAAAAACAAAGCCTTGTTTCAACTTTTTGAGGTTCAAAAATCTCTTGTATATTTCACAACTGCGCTAAGAGATAATTATATGGTATTGCAAAAAATTATGCGTCTTACGCAAACAGGCAAGCAAAATTCTTTGCTTAAGTTTAGTGAAGATGATATCGATCTTTTGGAAGATGTTATAATTGAAAATAAACAAGCACTTGAGATGGTTGAAATGCACAGAAACATTTTGGAAAATATGATGGATGCTTTCGCATCAATTATATCAAACAATCTTAATATTGTAATGAAATTCTTAACCTCAATTGCAATTATTTTTGCCATTCCAACCATGTTTTCAAGTTTCTGGGGAATGAATGTTGCGGTTCCTTTTGCAAATAACCATTTTGGATTTTTAATTGTAAGCATAATTTCATTAATTGCTGCAATTTCAGCTGCAGTATTTTTTGCAAGAAAGGGAATGTTTTAAATTTCATTAAACTTGCCGTTTGAATATTCAAACATTTTATCGGAAATTTTTTCTCCGCCTTCATTGTATGATTTTATTCTCGCTGTGTTGTCATTTAAAAAGTCAATGCTTAGTTCTATATTACCTGTATCATTATCAAAAACGGAATAGTTTTCTATATTGCCCCTGCAATCAATATCCATTGTCCGAACTATTATTTTAAATTTATTTGAAAGACCATATTCTGTCAGTGCAGGATTAGAATAATCAAAATTTGTTTCTATGTATTTTCTTGGTCTTTTATTTCCGTCAAAATAAATATATAGTTTTCTTTGATCGTCTATAGCATATTTTTTAAACATTCCGGCGCTGCCGTAATCTGCTTCATTTATTAATTTTGGTGTTTCATCAGTGCTTATGCTTCTAATAAACAAAGAATAATCATTTTTAAAGCCTGAAATTAATATTTTTGCAATCATTGCGTTGATTATGCTGTTAAATATCTTTATTTTTTCTCTTGCATCTTTATCGTTTAAAATTGCTTTTGCGCGTTTTGCACTATAACTTTTTTTCAAAAGTTCATAGGTGTTTTTTAATGAATATGCTTCGCTAAATAAAGGTAAATCAAAATCAAGTGAATGAATTTGAGCATTATTTGCATATTCTCTTATGTATGTATCAATACCATAACAATAAGATTGCAGAAAAATACTTTTTTTATTTCTTAAACAAGATTTTATAAAAGGCAAAATACCTGCTGTTTCACTATCGTTATTTAAAATATTTAAAAAATGCTGTCTGTATTCGTCAACTGATTCATCAGGCAAATCAAAATCAGTGTCGGTTTGTGATTTCTTTTGTGCAATTTTAAATACATCCCTATCTTCATTTCTTTTGCCGTTAAAATTTATAGAATTTTCAAAAAGAAATACCGGTTTTCTGCCTGTTTGCTGCATTTTTTTATTTAACATATAACCGGAATTTTTGTTAACTGTTGCATTTAATATTTTCATTAATATTTTCTTTCTTGAACAAATTTGCCATTATCATACAAGAATATTTTTCTTAATTTTAATTTTGATTTAGCATCAAATTCTGATGCAATTATTTTTTTATCTTTAAACTTTAATTCATGTCCAGAAGCATTTTTTCTATTATCTCGATATGCATTGATTTTTCCGTCTGCAGCAAAATAGTAGCCCTGATTTTGATATTCGCCTTTTGGAGTTAAGCTGCTTAGAATAATTGAAGCAATTCCGAAATTATATTGCGTTATACATAATTTTTTTTGCTCACTCGAATGCTTAAATGTATGTATCAAACCAAGGCCGTTTTCACTTCTTGTTGTTTTAACGTGTCTATATAAAGATAAATCTATATCATCTAAAACAACAAGAGGAATTTGTTTTGAAGGAACTATATAATTTAACTTGGCAATATCATAGTATTCTCTGTTTAACCCTGCATCTAAAAATTGTTTAATTTTTTTATAACGAGGCAGCTCGGATATTTTATCGAAAAAGCCGGGCTTAACTTGTTTTGTGATTTCATAGCCGTTAAATTCATCACTTATATTAAATTCAAAAAATGAGGGTATTGTATCATAATCTGAAATTTCTTTTTCTCTTGATTTTGCAGTCATCTCTAATAAAGATAAAACAAAGTCAGCAATTTGTACTTCCTCGTTATCAAAAGTTTTTGACGTAAAACCATCATTTTGTAAATTGTGTAATTCTATTTTGCTGCTTGGATTTGTTTGCGGGTATGAATTATTTTTTTTCAAACTTTTATTGATTTTGGAAGCAAAAGTATACATTTGATTTTGATTTATTTTTGATATTTTCATAGCATTTTCCTTGTTTGCATATTTGCGTACTCGTACAAAACTTGAAAAAAAATAATTTTGCTATTTAATCAAAAACTTTATTTACTTCTTCTCTGTCATCAAAATGTATTGTTTTATCCGCTAAAATTTGATAATTTTCATGTCCTTTGCCTGCCAAAACCAAGACATCATTTTCGCCGGCAATATCTTTTAAAAGTTTGATTGCAAGGTGTCTATCTGATTCAACAAAAACCGTTTTAGGGTTAATTAATGTAAGTCCGCTTAAAATATCCGTTATTATTTGTTGTGGGTCTTCTTGGCGAGGATTATCAGATGTTATTACTATTTTGTCACATAATTGCTGCGCAATTTTACCCATTTTTGGTCTTTTGGTGCAGTCTCTGTTTCCGCCGCAGCCAAATAAACAAATCAAATTGCCGTTTTTTGGCGTCAATTCTCTTGCAGCTCTTAAAATATTTTCTAAACCGTCAGGTGTGTGCGCATAATCAACAATAACCATGGGGTTAGTTCTTACGATTTCAAATCTTCCTGCTACGCTTCTTGTGTCTTCAAGGGCATTTTTGATTGTTTCAAGGTCAATTCCATTCATTAAACCTACGCCAATTGCAGCAAGACAGTTATAAACGCTGAACATTCCGTTTAAATGCAATTTAAAATGCAAAGATTTTTCATTATATATACAGTCAAATGCAACACCATCCGACATAAATTCAATATTTTTCGCCATTAAATCCGATTTATTTTTAACGCCGTACGTTAGAATTTTCACTTCTTTATCAATTAAATCAATTAATCGCTTCGCATATTTATCGTCATTATTAATAACTGCAAAGTTGCCTTTTTTGAGATTTTTAAAAAGCTTAGATTTAGCATTAAAATAATTTTCCATTGTAATGTGGTAATCTAAATGATCTTGAGTAAGATTAGTAAAAACAGCACCTGAAAAATTGCAATTTTTTACTCTGAATTGCTCCAGCGCATGGCTTGAAACCTCGGTTATAACATTTAAAACGTCTGATTTTAATATTTTTAGCAAAGTTTCTTGCATTTGAGGAGCTTGAGGTGTTGTATGTTTTGCTTCCAAATAATCATCTTTAGAAGATAATTTATAACCAAGAGTTCCTATTAAAGCGCATTTTTTTCTTGCTTCTTCAAATATTTTTTGAACAAGATGACATACCGTTGTTTTGCCGTTAGTACCTGTAACACCCATTAAATTTAACTCATAACTTGGGTTATTGTAAAAAACAGCAGCTAAATCAGCTATGCTTTCTTGGGTGGAATTAACAATTAATTGCGGTATTTCAATATTTAACGGTCGTTCACACATTAGCGCCACCGCGCCTTTTTCAAAAGCACTTTGTGCAAAATCGTGTCCGTCTACATGTTCTCCTTTTAAGCAGACAAAAATTTCATGCGAGTTAATAGTATTCGAGTTATATGATATTCCTTTTATGTCTATATCTTTAAAGTTTAATACTTCTTTTGTTTTGATATTTTGTATAATTTTGCTTAAATCCATAATTTTCTTCCCAGTATGTAACAGTATTATTTTATCAAAAAGTTTTATTTTTTAGAATTTTTGTCCGGATTTATATTTAAAATTCTCACCAGCTCTGTAGAAATTTCTTTAAAAATCGGTGCAGCAATGGTCGAGCCCCAAATTCCTTCGCCTGAAGGAGAGTCAACTACGACATATAACGTAACTTTTGGATCCGTTGCAGGAAAATAGCCTATCATTGATGTGTATAATTTGTTAGAATAGCCTGTTCCACTTGCATTTGGTTTTCTTGAAGTACCGGTTTTTGCTGCAATGTAATAATCATCAAGCTTTGCAGGATTTCTTCCGTTTTCAACCGATTTAACTAAAAGTTGAGTGATGTCTTTAGCATCTTGCTCTTCTAAAATACGTCTTTTTACTATTTTTGTTTCTTCTTCTTCAGGTGAATATTTAATTACATGCGGAGTTATCCAAACTCCATTATTTGCTATCGCACTAACTGCTGAAACCATCTGAATTGCTGTAACCGAAGCACCATATCCATACCCCATAGCTCCATGGGTTGCGACATCCCAGAACTTAGGTTGAGGCAATATTCCGGCCGATTCTCCGGGAAGATCAATTCCGGTTTTTTCACCAAAATTAAACAATTTCAAGCTTTCATAAAATTCTTTATCAGACATCATTTGCGAAATTTTTATCGAACCTATATTTGATGAATGTTCAAATAAATACACTAAATCAATAAGACCCGGAGCTCCTTTTGCTTTATAATCATAATTCACAACATCCCACCAGCCTATTTTCATTTTGCCGGTGTCGTTTATTTTTGTATATTTATTTATTTTTTTGTTCATAAATCCGCAAGCAACAGTTATTATTTTAAAAGTAGAACCCGGCGGATAAACATCTGTTATTGCCCAGTTTTTCATTTCCTGCATTGAATATTTTTCATATTCATTGGGATCATAATTGGGTGCAACTGCTAACGCTAATATTTCACCGGTTTTTGGATCCATTACAATAGCTGCAGCTCTCGGAGCATGGAATTTTTGAATTGCTCTTAATAAATACTTTTCGCAAACATGTTGAACAGCACTGTCGATTGTGAGAGTTAAAGTTTTACCTTTAACCGGAGCTGAAACATCGGCAGGATTAACGCTAATATTATATATAATGTCGCCGTTTGGTGATTTTTCGTACGTTATTGTTTTATCAACGTATTCCAGATAGTCTTTTGCTTTATATTCAACCCCGCCTGCAGTATCGGCATTCGGATTATAAAAACCTAATATATGAGATGCTAAAGTGCCTTGCGGATATACTCTTTTATTTTTTACCTCATAAGAAAGCTCTCTTAATCCCTTTTTCTTAATTTCTCTGATTGTTTTTCTATCTATATCTTTTTTTACGGTTATAATTTTTTTATTTGTTTGAGACAATTTTTTTGCTAATTCCTTAACTGGTATTTTGACATAAGGAGCAAGTACTTCAGCTAATTCTTCAGGAGTATGGTCATAATAATCGGGATGTGCATACAGGATAAATGTGGTTTTGTCGGCTGCCAATTTGAACCCGTATCTATCTACGATTTCGCCTCTTAAAACATACATTTTTGATGTTCTTTGTGACTTTGCTTTATTTTTGCAATGTCTTATGTCGCAAACTTGGAGTAAAAAAAGATAAACAACGAGTAAAAAACAAGTTATATAAAAAACAGACTGCAAACAACCAATGCGTCTATCAAAATTTTTATTTAATTTCTCTTTCAACTTAACCTCAGCAATATTAATTAATAGCTCACAACGAGTGCATGCTTTTTATTTTTCTTATTAAGATTTAGGTTTGGTAAACTAGCTGCATCAACTTCAACCACTTGTTTTGCTCTTTCTAAAATATTTGTTTTTGATACAGCTTTATCAATATTGTAATACGATTGGAGCGAATCTACTTTGTTCTGTAACTCTTCGTTTTCATAGTTTAATTCAAGCGTAGCTCTCGAGATTTGATTTAATTGAACTTCCTTGCAAGACACAAAATAATAGCAAATCAAACAAAATAAAACCAAAAAACCTAAAAGACCGTATAAAAAATTATTAACTCGAGATATAATCATCTCCTTGTAAGGTTTTTCATTTAAAAAATAACCGCTAATAATTTGATTATTTTGCGTATTTTTATTTATTGGATTTGAAATCGAAGTTTGTCTTTCAGGTTCCTTTTTTATCGAATTGTTTTTATATGATTTTTTATATTTACCGTATTTATTAAATGAAGGTTTCAAGTTTTGCCTCACTAGACTCTTTTTGCTATCCTAAGCTTTGCACTTCTTGAAGGAGGATTGATTTTTATTTCTTCCTCACTTGCTACTATTGGTTTTTTATTTATTATCTCCAACAGCTTCCCGCCGCATGTACAAGTAGGAGCATATTTATCACATCTGCAAGAAGAATATTTTTTTAATATCTGTTTTGCTATCCTGTCTTCTAATGAATGAAAAGATAACACACTTATTATAGCATCAACATCCGTTAAATTAATAACTTTTAATAATGTATTTTCAAAATTTAACAATTCATGGTTTACTTCTATCCTTAAAGCTTGAAAAACTCTTGTCGCCGGATGTATTTTTGATTTTGAATAAGGGATAGATTTTATAATAATTTCATTTAATTCCTTTGTTGTATTAATAGGACGTTTTTGTACTATTGCATGGGCAATTCTTTTTGAAAATCTTTCTTCTCCATACATAAAAAATATATTTGCTAAATCTTTTTCATTATATTTATTTACAATGTCCCAAGCTCTAAATTCTTGGTTTTGGTCAAAACGCATATCTAAAGGTGCATCTTTCATGAAACTAAATCCGCGGTTACCGGATGTTAATTGGTGATATGAAGCACCTAAATCAAATATTACGCCGCCTGTAATCTTATTAATATTAAGTTTTTTTAAATGGGAGTCGATTTGCGCATAGCTTCCTTTTATTATTGAAATATTTTTAAATCTTTTTAATCTGGATGAGGCATGTTCTATAGCATCTTCGTCAACATCAAAAGCAATTAGACGTCCTTTCGAAGAGATTCTTTTTAAAATTTCTTCGCTGTGTCCTCCTCCGCCAAGAGTGCAGTCCACAAATATTTTATCCGAATTTTCACAGTGCAAAGAATCAACTACTTCGTTTTTCATTACCGTGTAGTGTTTAAATTCTATATTTTTATTGTTTTGATTAGGTGTCATTTTAAAAGTTTATCATTCTTTTGATTTTTTTAAAAATATCTTTTATTGTTCTTTTATCATTCGAAATAAGATTTTCATTATGATATTTTAAATATTGTTCTATTATATTTTTTGGCAAACGTTGATTTTCCTTTAATATTTGAGCAATATCGGCTAAAAATTCATCTTGTGTTTCTTTATAGCCTGATACTTTTTCTCTTAAATCTTCATCTGCTTCCCTATGCATTAAAGCATCAAAAGCACACTTTATATTTATATCGTTATTATCTTTCGGAAAAAGAGATAACGCTTGCTGTACAGTTTTTTTACCTGTAAGTACGTCATTTATTAAATCAGCAGTCAGCAATCTGTTTTCATATATTTTTAAGTTAATGCTCTCCATTTATACGCCAACCAAATAATTTTCATTTAACGAGTTTAATACTTGTGAAAGTTTTGTAATATCTCCGTCACAATAACGAGCAGCAATTTCATTTAAGGAATTTATTATCGCTTCTTTATTTGAATAAGAAGTACGATAATAAAATTTCTTACCTTGTTTTACGCGTATTAATATATTTTTTTCATATAATCTGTCCATAACGGTTTTGATTGTGGTATATGCTTTTTTATCTTCATGACTTTGGTTTATTGCATTATAAACATCTTTAACCGAATGTGTTATTAATCCGCTTTCTTCAAGTTTCCAAAGAGCACTCAAAATTGCACTTTCCAATGTACCGTGCTTAGATAACATTATATATTCCTTTCTTTTATTTAATTCTTAGATCAAAATTTAAATCTTTAGGACCGAAATTTATACCTTGACTTTTGGAGCTTTCGCCCGAGTTGTCTTTATATATTATAATTCCTGATGATTTTTTTATTACATCTTTTTTTTCACTTGGTTTTTGAAAATCGTGCATAAGTTCCTGTACTTTGCTTTCACGATAAAACTTAATTCCGTCATTTTTGCAACCAAAAAAGACACAACTAATTAGAACACAAAAAAATATAAATAAAAATCTAATAATTTTTTTAACCATTAGCCGCCTTTAGTTTGCATTTGTCACTACAATTTGATTGAACGGAATTTCTATATTTTCTTTTTCAAATTCCTCTTTAATTATTGTATTAAAAGCTCGTCTAATAATCCATTGACCTTTTGGTTGAGTTTTTATTCTGCATTTAATGCAAAGAGAGCTTTCCTTGAATTCGTCCAGTCCGAATATTTCAATATCTTGTTTTATCAATTTATTGTATTCAGGATTTTCAACTAATTTTTGAAAACATTTTTTGACCGTATTTATAACATGTTCGATATTTTCTTTGTATGCTACGTCAAATGCAAAAAATGCATAAGAATAATTCATTGTATGATTAATTATTGTATCTATATAGCCGCATCTTATAAAACAAATTGCCCCGGTTTTATCTGAACGTACGGTAATTAAAGGTAATGTGATTTTTTCAACGGTCCCTGTCATCCCCTGTACTTCAACATAATCTCCGACTCTTATCTGCCCTTCTATTAAAATAATAAATCCTGAAATAATATCTTCTACAAATCTTTTGGCTCCAAAACCGATTGCAACACCCAAAACTCCTGCTGTTGCAAGCAAAGGTCTTACATCGATACCAAATAAAAACAACATGCTCATTATATAAATGGCAAATATAACAAATTCACTTGCATGACATATAATTGTTTTAAGCGTTAAGAGCTGCTGTTTTCTTTCTTCAAGCTCAATTTTATTTATTAGTTTGCAATAAAACTTATTTAATATCCATCTTAAAAACTTTATTGATATTAAAAGAAGTATTGTGCATTTTATTATACTCCACACAAAGACAATTATTTTTATATATTCGGGTCTCAAAGTAAAAAATTCCAAATTTAAAAATTCTTCCATATTTAAAACCCCCCTTTTAAATTTTAATTATAAAAAAAATAAATCTAAAGGTCAAAACTAAAATTCATCTATCGATTAATCTGTTTTTAATCAATTTTCGTTAAACTTATTAATGTTTAGGAGGAAATTTGAGCTTTAGGTATTCAAATGATAAATCGGACGTTAGGTTCGTATCAAATCCGACAAAAAAAGATAAAAGCTTTTTTTGCTCACTCGGTGATTCTTTTATGCTTAAAAACGAATACCGAAAAGCAGTTAAAGAATATTTAGTTTCTTTAATGTTGGATAAAGAAAATATCAGAGCATATAAAGGTGCGTCTAAGGCTTATAAAAATTTAAGAGAATACGATAAAGCAATAAAACATTTAAAAAATGCAAGAAACGTCTATAGTTTTGATTCTGAAATATATTACGAACTCGGATTAAATTATTTGTTAAATTCTGATAATGAAAATGCGCAAAAAAACTTTATAAGAACAATTAAGCTGGAGCCGGATAATAAAAATGCTCAAATTAAACTCGCTTTAACTCATGAACTCTCAGGCGAAGAGGATATGGCAATATTGGTTTACAATACGATTATTGAAAAATATCCGAACTACATACCTGCAATGTGCAGTTTGGCGGGTGTTTATATTGAAAAAGAAAAATTTGATGATGCGATATTATTATTCAAAAAAATTATCAAAATAAATGAAAATTACCATCGTGCATATTTAGGACTGGGTTTATGTTTTGATAAAATTAAAAAATATACTCTTGCGGTAAGATATTATAAAAAATATATAACACTAAAACCGCATTCGGATACAACCAAATCTTTAGTGGGAAGAATTTATGAAATATACAAAAATAAAACACCTGTGAAAAATAAAAAATTAAAAATTGTTACAAAATAAAACAAAAATACTATATAAATTATTTTTATTTGACAATGAATATATCTATTCATATAATTGGTATAAGAAGAGTAAATTAGAGTTTATAAAGGAAGTATATCTATGAGAATTAAAAAAGGTTTTACATTAGCTGAAATCCTTATTGTATTGATGGTAATAGGTGCCATTGCCACAATGACAATTCCTTCGCTTATGCGTGGTGTTACGGAATCTCAATGGAAAACAGCGTATAAAAAAGCTTACAACACAGTTGTTAACTTGACCGCAATGGAGAGAATTTCCGGTCAGTTGCCTTCAACTGCTGATAGCACAGGTGTAATAAAGATGTTTCAATCTTTAAATTCCAACTTATCTGTAAAAGATTATGCTTCCGGTGCAGCAGGATTAGGAGACGGTACAACTCTTACAACTGCATCATTCTTCCCGGCTGTAAAATTTACCGATGCCGCTGGAAATTTACTTGACCCAGGTGGAGATGATGTATTAGATGCATCTACAATTGATGATTTTTCCCCTTGGATTATAACAGAAGATAATCTGGCATATATTGT
The DNA here is from genome assembly GCA_944325655.1 of Candidatus Gastranaerophilales bacterium. GTDB lineage: Bacteria > Cyanobacteriota > Vampirovibrionia > Gastranaerophilales > Gastranaerophilaceae > RUG14156. Next base: position 1,434 of record CALVAW010000012.1, on the reverse strand, counting down.
AACTAAAAAAGATGCTGCTACATGTGGCACAAAACAAGACATTAATGCTGCAAAAACCAGTGCCGATGCTGAAACTGCATCTTGTGTAATAGTTGTAGTTGATGTTAACGGTTTAACTAACGGACCGAATAGAGTTGAACCTCAAATCACTGCTGTTGACGGTTTAACAGCAAGCAAAGCAATGGATCCTTTGACAGGTGACAGATATTATATCTATGTTGGTTTAGATGGCGCTACGGCAGGTTCTAAAAAAACAACCGTTACCGGTCGTATAGCTGCTGATATTAAATAGTTTTAATTTAAAAAGGCGCCTAATAATGGCGCCTTTTTTGTGTGTGGGTATCAATGAAAAAAAACAATGCATTTACACTGGCTGAAATATTGATTGTTTTAGTTGTTATCGGAGCAATAGCGGCAATGGCTTTACCTTCGCTTATGAAAGGAGTTACTGAAGCACATTGGAAAGCATCATACAGAAAAGCTTACAATGCAATTTCCAATTTATATACTGCCGAAAAAACTGCAGGCGCTGTGCCTTCATCAACCGATAAAGAAAGTATTGTTACAATGTTTAAAGCATTGGCTGCACATTTATACACAAAAGATTACGCAACTGCATCACAGCCTGAGAATATTGCCTCGGAAGCTTTATATGACAACTCCTCATATTACAGTAAATTCACTTTTGATTCATCAAGTGTTGATGACAGTACATTAGATGCAAGTAATACGCAAACTGTTTCTCCTTGGGTAATTACTGAAGACAATATGTCTTATTGTGTTGTTGCAGGAGATGGTTGCGGCACAAAAGAAGATATAAATGCTGCCGGTTCACATAATGAAGCTGTTAAATATTCATGCGTTCTTGTAGTTGTTGATGTTAATGGTTTAAATAATGGGCCAAACAGAGTCGACCCTCAAATTACTTCGGTAGATGCTTTAAATTCAACAAAAGGCGTAAACACCTTGTCCGGTGATAGATTTTATGTGTATGTAGGACTTAATGGTGTTACAGCCGGTTCTAAAAAATCTACTGTTACAGGTAGGATTGTTGCAAATTTAGATTAAAAATTAAAATCACAACCAATATAACAACATATTTTAATTATCCTGACATTGGGATGACAGGATTTTGCTAAGCCGTTGGCGAATTTATGAGCCTTTACGGATTAGAATGCAGAGTTTAGTTAGTCGCTAACAAGCGAAGCGAGTTTGCGAATAACAAACGAGCTAACCGTTAGTTCAAACCTGTAAGACCGATTTTGCAAAAAATCGGGATGACAGGATTTGAACCTGCGACCCCCTCGTCCCAAGCGAGGTGCGCTACCAAGCTGCGCTACATCCCGAAAATATATTCAATTATCAAGTTTTGTTTTGTTTTTATTCTCTCGGGATTTGCGCACCCCCACCGCTTCGCTTTGGGGTCCCTGCTAC
>CALVAW010000011.1 GCA_944325655.1 Candidatus Gastranaerophilales bacterium | reverse complement strand
AAAAAAGTTTTAATTCCTGTTGCAATAGGACTTGCTGCTATCGCAGGAGGTTTAGCGTATGCAATTAAAACAGGAAAGATAAGTTTTAAAGGTAAAATTGAACAACAAGCAAGAGAAATTTTAAGCGAAAGTGAAAAAATTAAACAAAAGGCAAGTGAAATAGCAGAAGAAGGGCAAAAACAATATAATGAAGTTTTAGCAATATTACAAAAAGCAAAAGAAGAAGGCTTCAAAGATGTTATTGATAAATCAGGTAAAACTATAAGAAGATTTGTTGATGATACAAGTACTGAAGGTGCAGGAAAAATAATGGATGAATTAGATGGGGATAAAATTTTAAGAAAAACATATTTTAACCCTAATAATCTTGAAATAAGCAGAATAGACAAAGGTATTACACAAAATCCAGACAAAACAGAAAGCTGCGCAGAAGACTTCATATATTCAGACGGCAAACTTTCCGCATTTATAAAAGATTTTAAATCTAATCCAGACAAAACAGAAAGCTGCGCAGAAAGCTTTGTATATTCAAACGGCAAACTTTTCGGATTTATAAAAGATCTTAAATGGAATCCAGACAAAACAGCAAGCTGTGCAGAATACTTCATATATTCAGACAACAAACTCAATTCATTTACAAAAGATTGTATAATAGAAGCAAACGGAACAGAAAAATGGGCAAAAAAATTTACCCGCAACGAAAAAGGTAAACTTGTAAAAGTTGCACCGCAAACAGAACAATAAAATAATTTCAAAATAAAAATTCTCCTTGAAAAAAATTAAAAATCCAAGGAAAATTTTTTTTAAAAAACATCCAACTTAAAAAAATGGTTAAAAATTCATGTTTATTTTATAATAAAGCTACATTGATAATTAAACGAGAGGGAGAACATGGAATTAACCTATAAAAAACAAAACTGCACAGAATTAAATGAAACCGATATAGGAAAAACAGCACTTTTAGCCGGATGGGCGAGCACAATTCGAGATTTAGGCGGAATAATCTTTGTTGAATTAAGAGATAAAACAGGACTTTTTCAACTTGTTGCAGACCCCACTATAAACCCTGATGTTCACAAAGTTTTATCAAAAATAAAACCTGAATATGTTATACAAGTTGAAGGTGAAATTACAAAAAGACCCGATGATACAATAAACAATAAACTTAAAACCGGTACAATTGAAATGTATCCGAAAACGGTTAATGTACTATCCGTCGCTCAAACTCTTCCTTTTGTTTTAGATGACGATAATGTATCTGAAGATGTACGTTTAAAATATCGCTACTTAGATTTAAGACGCGAAAAAATGATGAATAATTTTCAACTGCGTCATAAAATCGTAACAGCTATAAGAAATTACTTAAACAGCCTTGATTTTATGGAAGTTGAAACCCCGATTTTAATCAAAGCAACACCAGAGGGTGCTCGTGATTATCTTGTTCCGTCAAGAATTCATGACGGAAAATTCTATGCCCTTCCTCAATCTCCTCAAATCTTTAAACAATTACTAATGGTTGCAGGTTTTGAAAAATATTATCAAATAGCAAAATGCTTCAGAGACGAAGATTTAAGAGCAGACAGACAACCTGAATTTACTCAAGTGGACATGGAAATGTCTTTTGTAAATCAAGATGACGTTATTAAAATGACAGAAGGTCTTATTGAAAGCGCATTTAAAGCAGCAGGAGTTGAAGTTAAAGCTCCTTTCAGAAGAATTACATACAAAGAAGCAATGGATAGATTCGGTTCTGATAAACCCGACACACGCTTTGGATTAGAGCTTTTCAATGTAACCGATATTATGCAAGCTTCAACCTTTGAAGCTTTTAAAGCTGTAATAAATAACGGCGGAACGGTTAGAGCAATTAAAATCCCGGGGATTGCGGGATATTCAAGAAAAGAAATGGACGATATAAGAAATCTTGCCATTTCTTTTGGTGCTAAAGGGCTGGCTTGGATAACATATATGGAAGACGGTACGGTTAAATCACCTGTCTTAAAGTTCTTAAATGAAGAACAAATTAAAGAAATTCAAACAAGAGCACAAGCTCAAAATGGCGATATAGTATTCTTTGTAGCCGATTATCCTCAAATTGTATTTGATGTATTGGGAAGATTCAGATTGTATTTTGGTGAAAAACTTAATATGATTGATGAATCTAAACATGACCTTCTATGGGTAGTTGATTTTCCTTTATTTGAATACAGCTTTGAAGATAATACCTATAAATCAATGCACCATCCTTTCACGATGCCGGCTATGGAAGATATAGACAAACTTGAAAGCGACAAAGGTAATGTTAAATCAATAGCATACGATATTATCTATAACGGAAATGAACTTGGCGGCGGCTCCATAAGAATTCATGATGCTGAAATTCAGAGAAAAGTATTCCAAGCTCTTGGTTTAACACAAGAAGATATAAAAGAAAAATTTGAATTTATGATTGATGCGTTCAAATACGGAACACCTCCTCATGGCGGGCTTGCAATCGGACTAGATAGACTTATAGCGTTATTATTGAGAGCAAATTCAATCAGAGAAGTTATTGCATTTCCAAAAAATTCAGCCGCAAAAGACTTAATGACAAATGCTCCGTCTATGGCGTCAGAAGAACAATTAAGAGAATTGCATCTAAAACTAAGAAATCTACCTAAGGTATAGAATGTTAAATAACAAAAAAATAACTATAGTTATGCCTGCGTACAATGCGCAGGCTACTTTAGAAAAAACGTATAATGAAATCCCGAAAGATTTTGTCGATGACATTATTCTAGTTGACGACTTTTCAAAAGATAACACTGTTGAAATATCAAAAAAACTTGGAATTAAAACAATTTGCCACAATAAAAACTTAGGGTACGGGGCAAACCAAAAAACTTGCTACAACGAAGCCCTCAAAACCAATGCGGACATAATAATTATGCTTCATCCGGATTATCAATACGACCCGAAATTAATCCCCGCAATAGCTTCCATGATAGCATACAACAACTATGACTTTGTCATTGCTTCAAGATTTTTAACCGGAAATGCTAAAAAAAGCAAAATGCCTCGTTATAAATATTTTGCAAACAAATTTTTAACAAAATTTCAAAATATTTTACTAAACCAAAACCTGTCGGAATATCACAGCGGATATAGAGCATTTAGTGCAGATATTCTAAAAAAAATTAACTACAATAAATTAAGTGATGACTTTATATTTGATAATGAATTATTGGCACTCATTTGCAGCAACAGTTTTTCAATAGGAGAAATTTCAGTCCCTGCAAGATATTTTGATGAAGCAAGCTCTATTGATTTTAAAAATTCATGTAGATACGGACTGGGGGTAGTTGTTATCAGTTTACAATATTTTTTTGCAAAAATGAAAATATTTAAAAGTAAAATTTTTAAATAATTATATATTTGTTGCAAGACTTGGAGCAATAATTATGAATTTTCTAACCAATTCTTTATCCCACTGAACTCCTGCACCCATTTTTAAAATTTCACATGCTTTTTGAACAGACAAACCTTTTCTGTAGGGTCTGTCGGATATAAGTGCATGATAAGCATCAGCTATAGCAACGATTCTTGCAGAAAGAGGAATATCATCGCCTTTTAGACCGTAAGGATAACCGGAACCGTCAACGTGTTCGTGGTGATATTTTACAATAGGAATTAAATCATGCAAGGATTTATTCGGTTTTAAAACTTTATCCGCACCAATTGCAGGGTGTTGTTTCATTATTGCCCACTCATCATCCGACAACATATCCGACTTTCTCAATATGTGTTCAGGAATGCCTATTTTACCTATATCATGTAAAAGAGCACCCAGTTTGATTCTCTCAACTTCATCCGCAGGCAGGTCAATTGCTCTTGCAAGGGCTTCTGCATATCTTGAAACGGCAGCCGAATGACCTTTTGTATAAGTATCTTTTGCATCAATTGTAGCTGCAAGAGAAGATACGACATCAAGCAAATGTTCACTTGAAACAATTTTTTCACTGTGGAATTGATTTATGAGTTCTTCTTTTTTACTTTTCTCAAATGAATCTTTTTTAATTTTTGCCAACGAAGCCTGTTGCAAAAAAGGGCTTTTTACTTGATTGTTGTGCGCCAAGCGTGCTTTTATTAAATTTTGATTTGCCAAACTTAATATATACATACAAATGCTTATTCTACTACTAATATAATATATTAAAACAAACAAATAATTTTTATTGCTATATTTTTTACACAAATTGAATTAAATATATATTTTTAGGTATAAATTCAATCAAAGATACAACTTCTATTAATTTCAAAAACTCGCTAAAATACGGACTGGGGGTAGTTGTTATCAGTTTACAATATTTTTTTGCAAAAATGAAAATATTTAAAAGTAAAATTTTTAAATAATTATATATTTGTTGCAAGACTTGGAGCAATAATTATGAATTTTCTAACCAATTCTTTATCCCACTGAACTCCTGCACCCATTTTTAAAATTTCACATGCTTTTTGAACAGACAAACCTTTTCTGTAGGGTCTGTCGGATATAAGTGCATGATAAGCATCAGCTATAGCAACGATTCTTGCAGAAAGAGGAATATCATCGCCTTTTAGACCGTAAGGATAACCGGAACCGTCAACGTGTTCGTGGTGATATTTTACAATAGGAATTAAATCATGCAAGGATTTATTCGGTTTTAAAACTTTATCCGCACCAATTGCAGGGTGTTGTTTCATTATTGCCCACTCATCATCCGACAACATATCCGACTTTCTCAATATGTGTTCAGGAATGCCTATTTTACCTATATCATGTAAAAGAGCACCCAGTTTGATTCTCTCAACTTCATCCGCAGGCAGGTCAATTGCTCTTGCAAGGGCTTCTGCATATCTTGAAACGGCAGCCGAATGACCTTTTGTATAAGTATCTTTTGCATCAATTGTAGCTGCAAGAGAAGATACGACATCAAGCAAATGTTCACTTGAAACAATTTTTTCACTGTGGAATTGATTTATGAGTTCTTCTTCGATATTTACACCGACTGAAGCGTGTTTTTTTGTTAAAATCTGCGCAAAACACTTAAGAGCTTCATCATCCCAGAAATTATAATCATTTGTAGAAACAATAGTTGACTGACCTGTTTCATTTCTTTTGCTTTTTGAAATGTATAAAGCTTGTTCAGCTAAAATTGTAAGTTTTTCTTGTTTATTTGTCGCCTGAGGATACATGGAAATACCGCAAGAAAACTTTAGTTGACCCAAGTCGTCAAACATGGTGCAAGATAAATTATAAAGCAAATATTCGCAAACATACTTGGCTTCTTCATCAGTTGTATCCGGCATAATTATCGCAATTTCATCACCGCCATACCTGCCTAATATGTCTGTGTTTCTAACATTTTTCTTAATTTTTTTAGCAACTTCTTTAATAACCTCGTCACCCTTCGCATGACCTAATTCATTATTTATTTCAGAAATATTTGCTATATCAAAAATACAAAAAGCAAGCATTCTGTCTGAATTAGCACACTGAACAATTTCTAACGCTAAATCTTCTTGAAGTTTTTTATGATTAGAAAGACCCGTAAGAGAATCGGTATCTGTGTTTCTGTCAACTAAATCAGCAAGCATTCTATTCTTATAAAAAACTGCAAAATAATTAGCAATGAGTTTATATAATTCAAAATATTGATTACCGTTATTATCTGCAAAAATTATCACACCTATACACTCACCAAATGCAATCAAAGGAATTACATGAGTTGCTGTATTTGCAAGATAATTTAATTTTAAATAATCGCAATCTGTAGTTAAAACTATTTGTTTATTTTGAAAAGCTTTAACAATAACATTTTCGCTTTCCACCAGCATAACTTTTGAATTATACGAGGTTCCGGTTTTATCAATTAATTTAACATTAATATAATTCGAACTTTGATTATAGATACCCAAAGCAATAAAACTCAAATTAAACTTAGAACAAATATTGTTATGAAGTGAATAAAATAAATGAACAATATCGCCTTGCCCTGCAAATGAAGCATTTAAGGCAGCAATTATATCTGAGTAATTTATATCGTTAGTTTTATAATACGTATTTGTATAACCGCTAAATAACCTGTTTGCAGAAGTTCTTGCATTTAAAGGCATTATTTTTGGCTTATCAATCGGGTTGGATATGTTCTGACCGACAGAACCATCTGAAGCCAAAGAGCGGGAATTTTCTTCTTTTAAATTATTAAAATCCACAATTAACCTTTCGCTATTCAACAATATGTTTAAATCAGGTAAAGAAAAAAAATGCTGAAATATTAAAAAATTATAACATAACTTTACAATTCTTAAAACATGTAATCATAATCTAAACTTTATAAATTTATGCCAATTGTTTTAATAGAGGACTTTTCACCATTTATAATTTTTATTTTCGATTTAGAAATTTTTAATTCATCAGATAAAAAATTAACCAATGCTTTATTTGCTTTTCCCTCTATAGCTTTTTCTTTTATCTTAATTTTTACAAATTCATCACAAAACTCAATCAAATTAACTTTTGAAGAAGGAATTACTTTAACTTTGAACTTGACTTTTGAACCATTTTCTATGCAATCTGTCAACTCTTTTAAATTCAAAAAAGTCATCAGGCTAAAACCCCTGTAAAATACAACAAATAATATACAACAAAAACGAGATAAGTTGTATAATGTAAAAATGGATTATCAAGAAAAATTCGATGAAATAAAAGAGCAATTAATAAAACAAAAAAGAAGCTCAACGGATATCGAACAAATAGAAGCTGCTTACAAATGGGCAAAAGAACTGCACGAAGGGCAATACAGGATTTCACAAGAACCATACATTGTTCATCCCGTTGAAGTTGCTAAAATTCTTGTTGACTTAAAACTGGATAAAGATACAATTATTGCTGCATTTTTGCACGATGTTTTAGAAGATACCGATACAACAGCAGAACAAATGAGAGAAAAATTTGGCGACGATGTGGTTAATCTTGTACAAGGTGTCACCAAATTAAGCAAATATCAATTCAAATCAAAAGAAGAAAGGCAAGCTGAAAACTTTAGAAGAATGTTCATAGCGATGGCTCAAGACATTCGGATTATTGTACTCAAATTAGCCGACAGACTCCATAACATGCGAACATTGTCGTATATGGCTGCAGCAAAACAAAAGAAAATCGCACAAGAAACTCTTGATATATTTGCACCGCTTGCCAATAGACTTGGAATGGGAAAAATCAAAGCAGAGCTTGAAGATTTATCCTTAAGATATCTGTATCCGGAAAAATATTATGAAATTGCAAAGCTGGTCGCAGAAACAAAAGCAATGCGTGATTCAACCGTTAACTCACTAATTGAAATAATCAAAAAAGAACTTGAAAAACACAAGATAAAAGCAACAATAAAAGGCAGAGCAAAACACTATTACAGCATATACAACAAAATGCAAAGACAAAATGTCACATTTGACCAATTATACGACGTAACTGCAGTCAGAGTAATAGTAGATACCGAAGCGGAATGTTATCAGGTTTTAGGTATAATACATCAGCTTTTCAAACCGATACCCGGAAGATTTAAAGACTATATAGCAATGCCCAAAGGCAATATGTATCGCTCGCTTCATACATCTGTGATTGGAGCAAAAAATAAACCTGTTGAAATACAAATCAGAACACATAAAATGCATGAAATTGCAGAATATGGGGTTGCAGCGCACTGGAGATATAAAGAGTCAGGTTCAATAAAAGCCAATAACAAACAGGATATTCAATTCTCTTGGATGAGGAAAGTTATGGAGTTGGATAAAGACTCAACCGATGCGAAAGAATTTGTTGAAAATGTTAAATTTGATCTTTTTGCTAACCAAGTATTTGTCTTTACTCCGAACGGAGATGTTTTTGACCTGCCGCAAAACTCAACCCCTGTAGATTTTGCATACAGAATACACACCGAAGTTGGCCACAGAACGGTAGGCGCACTTATCAACGGTAGAATTGCTCAACTTGATACAAAATTAAAAAACGGTGACATTGTAGAAATATTAACATCCAAACAATTTATGCCTAAAATTGACTGGTTAAATTTTGTAGTGACAAAAAACGCCAGCTCAAAAATAAGACAATGGTTCAAAAAATTCAACAGGGAAGACAATATCCAACTCGGCAAAACAAACCTTGAAATAGAGCTCACAAAAGCTTGTTTTGACGAATTTTCAAAAGCAGGGTTAATTGAAAAAGCCGCAAGAGAAATGAATTATAAAAGCGCAGAAGACCTTTATGCTGCTCTTGGATACGGCGAAACAACAATTCACAAAGTATTAAACACACTTAAAAAATATGAAACACCAAAAACAAATGAAGAACTTGCGGCAAGCCAAGGGCAAAATATTCAAACAAAAAAACCAAAAACCAAAAAAAATGACATAATAGGTTTAGAGGGCTTGCTATGGTCTTTAGCTAAATGTTGTTCACCTATACCGGGAGAACCTATTATAGGTGTCATCACACGTTCAAAAGGAGTAAGCGTACATAGACTTGATTGTAAATGTCTATATAATATAGAACCCGAAAGAATGATAGACATAAAATGGGCTGAAAATACATCAAAATCAAAATATATGGCACATATAAGAATTGAATGCCTTGACAGAGTCGGAATTTTGCGTGATGTATTAATGAAAACCGGAGACCTGGGAATTAATATAATATATTCAAACACATACTTAAAAGGCAGAAAATTTGGTATAATTGACTTAGGGTTTGAACTGGACAGCATAGAAACGCTAAAAAAAGTTATACTTGCAATTCAATCCATCAATGACGTTTATTCGGTAAGAAGATTGCAGCAAAAGGAAAACCTAAATCAGCCCAAAAATTCCAAGAAAAAAATGAAACATAAAAACAATTCCGACAAAGGTATAAAAAATTAAATGAAAATTCTTCATGAAATAACTGATAAAAACAAAAAAATCGCACTTGCTCTCGGATTTTTTGACGGAGTTCATATAGGGCATAAAAAAATATTAAACACTCTTGTCCAACAGGCAAGACTAAAAGGCATAAAATCTGCAGTAATAACCTTTGATGAAAATCCGGCAAATTATTTTAGCAACACAAAAATACCCGCTATACAAAGTTTTAAAGACAAAGAACTTATAATAAGCTCTCTTGGCGTAGATTATTTATATGAACTCAATTTTTCTTTATATAAAGACTTAAGCGCACACGAATACATAGAAAAAATTCTAGTCAAGCATTTTGAACCGGAACTGATAGTGGTCGGCTATAATCATACTTTCGGAAAAGATAAAACCGGAAACCCCGAATACTTGAAAGATTTTTCAACCAACTATAACTACGAGTGTATTATAGTGCCCGAATACAAATATAAAGAAAAAGAAACGGTAAGTTCAACTGAAATAAGAAAAAGAATACAATACGGACATCTAAACGCTGTTCACGCACTTTTAGGAAGGTATTTTTCGGTCAGAAATTCAGTCATAAAAGGAGATAAAACCGCAACTTTACTTGGCTATCCCACAGCAAATCTGGTATGGCCAAACAGCATGATTAAACTTCCTTACGGGGTTTATTATGGTTTTGTTCAAGCTGAGTCAAAAATGAACCCCGCGCTAATCTCTTGGGGTACGAAACCGACTTTATCGGACGGAAAAAATGAAATACTTGAAGCACATATATATGACTTTGATGAAAATATATATGGCAAAATTATAAATGTGGTTTTTGTAAAAAAAGTTCGTGATGAAGAAAATTTTGGAAACATAAGGGTTTTAAAAACTCAACTACAAAAAGACTACAGTGCTTTTGAAAAATGGGCAAAATTGCTAAAATAATATAGATAGAACAAAAACAACGCATATATAATTACACAACATAAAAAATATAATCTTTTTAATACTCATGGTATTTAGATAATAATTTCAAAGTTCAAAAAAAATATTAATCAAGAGAATAATGTTAATTTTAGTAATATTTTTATAAGTGTACTATTTACATTTTATCTAAATATGGTAATATTAATCTTGCGTCTAAAATTCTGTATTGTTAAGAATTTAAAATTTTTTCAAAAAAATTAGCAAAAAAACTTATTTTTAAGTTTTTAATAATTTGTGTTCCAAAGGAGGAAAGGCATAGTGAAATTATCTGCCATAAGAAGCAATAACATTGAAGAAGAAGGAACGATAAATAAAAATAATACTGCATTTAAAGGCGGTGTAAATGGGCTTGTTAATTTTTGGCAATTTGTTGACAATGGCGGAAGAGCAATGCAATTTACGGTCGAAGATATGTTTGGAACGAACTTTCCAAGAACATACAAAGGAGCAATGGCCGGATACAAATATACGGGAAAAATAAACATTCCCGCACTTTTGCAAGAAGCAATAAGAGAATTTTTGACCGGACCTACAATGTGTATAGCTCCGGTTGCGATTCTTGCGCTTGCAAAAAAAGCAGGTAAAACCGTAAATACTCATACTGAAAATATAATTAATTTATCATATTTAATGAAACAAGCTACTAAAAATAAAGCAGAAATAACAGAACAAGATTTCATCAAAACTGTTGTGGAAGACTTCATTAGAAATACTTCGGGCAGTGCAAAAGAAACAGATATAACATCAGTTATGGATGCGTTTAAAGAATACAGACAAGCAGCAGAAGTTCTAAATAACAAAGAAACATTAAAACAAATCGGTAAAAAGCAAGCAAAACAAAAATTATCGGAAGCGCTCAAAAATTTAGAACAAGAATTTGAAAGCATTGTAAAAAGAACAAAGAAAAGTTATATTAATACTGATTTCACTCAGGTTAAATACTCAATAAACAATTCAAAACAAGGCTCAACAAGCTTTAAAAACTATATTGAATATATTAATGCATATATTCAAGACTTTACAAAAAAATTCTCTAAGGATGGGGTATTAAATGCGATAGACGAAAATATTACTTCATTTAAAAACTCATTTCTTGGAAAACGAATTCTTACTTTTATCTCAATGTTTGCAATTACAGGCTTCTTAATGTCATTTATTCCTAAAATATATACAAAAGCATCAGGCGGAATAAATCCCAATGCAACGGCAATTTACAAAGAAGCAGGAAAAAATCAAAAGAAAGGAGATGTAAATAATGACAACAATAAATAAAATTGCATCTTCAGGTTTATTTCAAAATTTAGCTAAAAAAGGCAATCAAGCATGCAGTGCGATTGGAAGCGCTTTTAGCAAAGCTGCCGAAAAAGGCAATGGCAATAATTTTATTTCAAAAGTTACAAACGCTGTTGAACCAACCGGAGCGAATAATTCATTTATTGCACTTGCAGCCCTTATGATAGGAACAGTTATTATACCGAGAGTAAAAACTGCCGCAAAAAGAAATCCTGACAACAAGGAAGCAACAAAAGATGAAATAATAGAAATTTTATTCAGAGATTGTCAAACAGTATTAATTATTCTCTTTGCTCTTAAAGCAGCAAGTTCTGTAATATCAGCCCTTTCAACAAAATATAAGGGGCTGCCTATGGTAAATAAACAATTTGAACAATTATTTGAAACAAATGAAAAAGGTTTAAAAGGCATAGCTGAAAGAGGCAAAGAATTAATTCAACATCCTCTTAAAAAATTAAAAACAATGGGGAAAAATCTATTAAATGCACTTCATCCCACACAAGGTGTCAGAACATTAACTGATAAAGAATTTATAAAAAAATACAGCGGATATTCTTCAATAGAAGAAGTAAAAAAATTGCTAGATTCTCTTCCTTCTCAAGGCGGAAACAGTGAAAAAGTATTCGAAAGAATTATGGACTCCTTAATAAAAGGACAAGATACTCTTATAAACGGAAGCACAAAAGCCAATTCAAAAGCTCAAGAAGGTCTTATAAGAAAAGGTTTAAGAATGGCAAATCTTGACGGAAGTGCACCAAAAACCTTGGAAGAAGGACTGAGAAATGCTGAAGAAATTAAAAAACTCCTTGAAAATTTAAAAAACCAAGGTTATAAAAATATAGATATTACAAATTTAGATGAAAGAGCAAAAAATTTAATTGTGGATTTCTTCAAAAACCAAGATGGCGCGCTTGTCCAAGAAGCTAAGGGGTTATCTGCAATACTCAGAACTATTGCTCTAGCCGTCGAGGTAATATATTTAGGCTTTGGACTTCCGGCTCTTAACCAACTCAGACTGGAGAGAAAATATCTTAAAAATAACCCTACACAAGGAAAAAAAGCAGCTAAAAAACAACCTGAAAAAACACTGATAAACAAAACTGTCAGACCTCAGGAAATAAAAATATTTCACAAATTTTTGAAATAATATCAAATATCGCAAATATTCAAACAGTATTCTCCTTAAAATAAGTATTTTACATAATTAATTTTAAAGGTAAAATAGAAGGTACATTGAGGAGAAAAAATGATTAATGAAATTTTAACGGCTATTATAAATTGGATACAACACGTTATAACCATTATGGGACCTTGGGGTGTAGCCCTTTTGATGGCAATTGAATCTTGCAATGTTCCTCTGCCATCTGAAGCAATTTTACCCTTTGCCGGCTATATGGTTACCAAAGGTGCATTCAGCATACACACAGCTGCTCTATACGGAGCGATAGGCTGTGTTCTTGGTTCCATACCTTCATATTACCTCGGATATTTCGGAGGAAGAAAATTTGTTGAAAAATATGGGAAATTTTTTCTCGTTTCACATCATGATTTGGAAATTGCGGATAAATGGGTTGAAAAATACGGAGACTGGTCATTTTTTATTTGCAGAATGTTGCCCGTTGTAAGAACGTTCATTTCACTGCCTGCCGGCATTTTAAGAGCGAAAAAAAGATTTTTTTTCACTTTCACATTTTTAGGTTCGCTAATATGGAGTTATTTACTTGTTTATGTGGGAGTTAAACTGGGGGAAAATACGGATGCACTAAAACACATCTGGCACAAGTTTGATGCTCTAATTATAATTATATGTTTAATTTTAGGAATAATATATATTTGGCATCATTTTAAAAATTTAAAAAATTCATAAAACTTAATAAATCCAAAAAAACATTAAATAAATGAGTCATTTAGCCGTTAACACCAATAAGATGTGTGTAAAAAATGGCTAATAATAATTTCAACATTAATAATTTAAACTCTTCACAACTAAACTGTCTGAAAAAGATACAAGAATCTTACAAAAACGAAGCACCGATTTTTGATAAAGATATGATTCTTAGTGCAAATGTTTTTGAAAACGACATAGAAAATCTGATTAACTCACAAAATGAAACCTTGGAATATATAAATAAACAAATACAAGCATCAGGCATTAACAGTGAAGATTTATTCGGCTTGCTTGACAAAAATCAAGATAATAAAATAGACGAGGAAGAATTATTAGCAATAAAACAAGAAAACAACAACGACGAAATAACCTTAGAAGATATAGAAGAATATATCAATACCATTACATCCGAAAATATTCAAAATGAAACAACAGAAAAACAAACCGAATACTTTTCAATACAATATTTAAACGAAATCACACAAAATTACACACAAAGAACCGATTTAACAGAGGAAGAAATTGGTGAAATTATTACCATCAACCAAATGGAAAATATTTTTAATAATCTTTATTCAAAATACACCGAAGAATTAAATTCAGAAGGTGCAATAGATGATATATATAATGCACTCAAAAAATTTACCGGACTTGGCATAACAAGACAAATGATTGAAGATGAATTCAACAGCCATTTTAACACAACAAAAATTTTAACATCATACATAAACAAAGATTACTCCGCCTGTGATGAAATTTTAAAACAAGAATTTATAAGAAAAGTCAACACAGAAAGCAACGGAAACATAGTTAAACAATTTGAAATATTCCAAAACTATTTCAAAGATGAAAATGAAGCAATAGAAAAATTTAATCTTTTTACCAAAAACGCAAAAGGTTTCAATAATCCTGACGTAACAACCGCAAAAGATGAAAACGGTAATGTTGTTTTCACTATAGGATCAAACGAACCGATAACAATTGGTGAAATGGGAGATATAGAAGGCAATGGTTTTTTATATTTACAATACAAAATTGACGAAAATATTATTCCGGATGACGGATATTACGACACAACAATCAGTACAAATTTTAATGAACTTTACAACTTTTTAACCGGAAGCGAATATAATTTTGAAAACATTATTAAATACATAGAAACAAGTTATCAATATTCATTTGCCAATTCAGGATACATAACTGCGCAAGACATGCAAGAGAATCTTTCAAATAAAGGGCTAAGCGCTGTTATGGAAGAATTCGAAACTTTAAATAACAACGATTTAATTAGTGCCTGTGAACAATTTAACACCTACTACAACTCACTGTTAAGTGCGGAAGATACGAAAAATACGATACCAAAAGATATATTTAATCAAGGCGAAATAATTGGAATACAAGCAAAAATTAACAATGACAACGAATTAGAATACATAATAAACGTAGAACCCTACGAAGACAACTGCTATCTATTGGATTTATACGGGAAAAAAGATAAAACCTCAAACAATTATACAATAACTTTCAACCCATCCAAGTTAAATTCATTGTATGAAAACGGACAATACGAAGAATTCCAAAAACAAAACGAACTTTCGCTGCTATTGGAAAACAAAATTTATGAAATTAACCAATTTGTAAATTTAAACAACATACTTACCGCAAGATACGAAAATGAATTTAATTCATCCAATAATACAACTCTTGAAGAACTTTCAATAAATTATCAAAATTCGTACAGCGAAGCATTTGGAGAAAGTCGATTACAAAACATTTTAAGCGAATATACCAGCGATATGGATTCATATTCGGACAAATTAACCGCTGCAATATCTATCGGGGCAATTGGTTTAAGCTTTGTATGTCCGGCTTTCGGTTATGTTGCAATGGCATCCGCAGGAATTGACAACACAATTGATGCAATAAATATGGTGACAAACAAACAAAAGGACGATTGGGGACTGTGGCTTGAAGAAACATCAAGAGAAATAGCTTTGATTACTATAGGTATGAAAATAGGCTATAAGGCAAGTAAAATCGGAGAAAGCACGAAGAATTTCTTACAAAATCACAACATAAATCTTAAAAATTCTTCTATAGGAGGAACAATTACTGAAACAGTTTCGGATTTAGCGCTTGGCGGAGGTTTTGATTATATTACTACCGGAAGCATAAATCTTGAAGGAAACGGACTGTCTGCGATTATAGACATTATAAGCGGAATAAGAGGCTACAAAGCAGTAGTATCCAGCAAAAAATATAAAGCATATTTAGAACAACAAAAAGCAATAAGAGAAAATGAACTTGAAATAAAATATGCGGAAAAAACATTAGATGAAGCTATAAATAAAGAAATTAAAGCAGGAAAAATACCCGACCCCAAAAGAATCGAAACGGCAAAAGAAATAATATACGGCAAAAAAAGCGATACACAAATAAGAGAATTTGCCGGTCAACTGGCAAAAGAATTTTCATCAGATGACTATGCTCTTAAAACACTGGAACAAATAAAAAGAGAACTTGGATATACGGAACAAAAACAAATAACAGTTATAAACGGCACCTATAAAACAGAGACCAAAGATGCAACATTTAGCGCCAGAACAAAAAGTGAAAAATCAACATACAGCAAATTGAGAAATAAATTACTGGAGCTTAAAATTGAACTACCGAAAAGTGCAGAAGATGCTAAAGAATTCATTGGCGATTCGCAAGGTATAGTGATAGTAATACAAAGTAAACCGCTGCTTGACGAAACAATAAAAGGTCTTGAAATAACAAAAACTGCCTTTCAAAACGATGAAGATATAAATCTATTTATAAATTATCTAAAAGGACAAACTGCGAATATTCCCGAGAACAAAAAAATTGCTTTTGAAGAAATTAAACCCCTTGTTGCAAGGGACTTAAGCGAAGCGCAAAGTGAATATTTTGTAAACAATCTGGTTCGGGCTGTTGAAGAAGGAAGAATTGTAATTAGTGAAATTAATAATTATAGCGGAACAAACGGCATACCATACTTAAGCGCAGCGCAAATAAGCGAAATTCAAGCAGCATATTCCAAATGGTATGAAAATACCTATGAAATAGCAAAAAATAAACAAACTCCCTATGAAATCAGATTAGATGAACACAATATAGAATATATTTATGACTGCGAAGCTCATACAAAATTTTACAGGGAAATACCTGTTAAAAGTTCAGCTATAAACAATAAAGGGGTAAAAGAAATCGGATATACAGCCGTCCAATTTAATTTTGTAAATTCATTTCACCAAAACTCGGAACTTCAATTCAAAGGTACGGAAATAAACGATATATCAAACTGTGAACATATAATTTATGATATAATAAAAGATAAAAAAACAACTTCATCGCCTGTATATGACGGGACAAAACAAGTCGTAAGAAAAATACAAACAATAGATCATGCAAACAATAATTTAGAATTAATGACAGAATTTAATCAATATTACACTGACGTTTTTATTGCAGCAAGATATAGAGAACTCGGAATAACAGCACAAATACCAAGCATAAAAGAGTATCCTAAATTGAGCGCTTATCTTACACGAAAAGAATTATACACAATAAGTATAGAAGGCGTAACAAAACTTCATAATAAAATAAGAAAACAGGAAAAAAAATGAACATAGAAAATCGATGGCAAATAAACAATGAACCAATTCAAGCTAAAAGCAAAATGTCTGACTTACAACAAAAAGACATTAAAAATGCTGTTGTTGAATTATATAAAAAAATTCGCAGAGAAGTTCCGCAAAGCGGTTCTTTTCAACCTTTAATCGAAACCTTTGAAAAAGATAAAAGAAAATATGCACTATTTATACAACCTTCTCCCAATAAAAAAACTCCAAACGACAAAGAACTGATTTTAGCATATATTTCCGAAGAAAACGGCGATATAACCATAACCTTAAAAAGAGGAGGCAAACAAGATATATTGGAATATGCAGGAAATGAAAAGAACATAAATGAAATTATGAGCTTTGCTGATTTTCTGTATGAAAGAAATCTTATATCGTAACTTTGTTCATTCTTTCTTCAATTTCTTCCAAACTGACACCCTTTGTTTCCGGAACAATATAATGAACAAAGAGAAGAGAAACAACGCATATTAATGCAAAAATCAAAAACGTAGCACAGCCTCCGATTTTATGAAGAGATATCGGGAATAGTCCGGTTACTATAAAATTAAACACAAAATTTGATAAAATTGCTATACTCATAGCACTGCCGCGATATTTTAAAGGGAACACCTCTGCAACCAATAATAACCCGACAGGTCCCAATGACATAGAAAAAGAAACAATATATAAAGCGCAGCATATAACGGCAAGATATCTTGCAAACATAAAACTAAAACAAAAAGTCATAGCTAAAATCAGAAGATTTATTAGCATTCCGCCAAGTCCAATATATAAAAGAGGTTTTCTTCCTATCTTATCAACAAAAACTATTGCAACAAAAGTCATTAAAAAATTAATAAGACCTATAAATACAGTTGCAAACAAAACATCTTGATTTGAAGAAAAACCTACCATCTTAAATATTGTGGGAGCATAATATATAATTGCATTAATACCGGTTGCGATTTGAGCAAACATAATTCCGATACCGATAACAAAAGGCATTATAAAACGCTTTTCCAATTTAATCTTTTTATTATCATCTAAAGTATTTTTGATGTGAAGAATTTCATTTTCAAGATTGATGCCGGAATCTATTCTTTTTAGTACAGATTTGGCTTTATCAATTTTACCTTTGGTAACATACCAGCGTGGAGTATCATGAAAAAACATCATGGCGATAAACAAAATAATAGCAGGAAAAGCTCCTACAAGCAGCATAACTCTCCAATTATTTTCAAGATTTGCACAGAAATAATTAGTTAAATAAGAAAACAATATTCCGAATGTAATAGCAAGCTGGTGAAAAGAAACAATTTCACCCCTCTTTTCTTTAACGGATATTTCAGATAAATATAAAGGTCCTGCAAAACTGACTGCACCAACTGCGCAGCCTATTAACATTCTTGATAAAATAAGCTCAATTATATTTTGTGACAAATAACAAAATACCGATGCTATAATAAAAATAAATGCAGTAATCAAAAGAATTTTTTTTCTGCCGATTTTGTCAATTAATGCTCCGTTTATCAATGCCCCGATAATCGCTCCGATTGAAACTGAACTCACTAAAAACCCAAGCAAAGCGGAACTCATTTCAAAACTTTGATTTATATACAACAAAGCACCTGAAATAACACCGGTATCATAGCCGCTTAATAATCCGCCAAGAGAAGCAGTAAGAGCACATATATATAAAAATAAATATTTTTTCATGACATAATTATAACAGCAAATATTAAGAAATGTATTAGACAAATAAGTATTAAAAAATTCACTTTTTCGGATTTTGTGAGAAAATATTAGTAACAGACTAATTTAGGCATGGGAGTTTATTAATTAATGTCATACATTAAACTTAATAAAAATAAATGTAAATCGTGCTACTTATGTATAGATGCTTGTCCTAAAAATTTAATTAAAAAAAGTAATGAAATTGGTCAAACCGGTGAATATACAGTAGAATTTAAAGATGATGAAAATTTATGTCTGGGTTGCGGTGTATGTGCGGTTGTTTGCCCCGAAATAGCAATAACGGAAGTTTACAAAGATGAATAAAAAAGAACTTTTAAAAGGTAATATTGCAATAGCAAAAGCTGCACTTAATTGCGGATGCAAGTGCTATTTCGGCTACCCCATTACGCCTCAAACCGAAATCGGCGAATTTTTAAGCAAAGAAATGCAGCAAAGAAAATTAGCATACGTTTGCGCAGAATCAGAAGTAGCAGCAATTAATATGGCGCTCGGAGCAGCTTCAACAGGAGCAAAAGTCATGACATCAAGCTCATCATGCGCTGTGTCACTAATGCAGGAAGCAATTTCTTATGCTTCTTCAGATGAACTTCCCATAGTTTTAATAAACGTTATGAGAGCAGGCCCCGGACAAGGCTACATTTATCCTTCTCAAGGTGATTACAATCAAGCAACTACAGGCGGAGGTAACGGAGACTACAGAACAATTGTACTATCACCATCAAATGTCCAAGAATGCGTTGATTTAACATATAAAGCATTTTACCTGTCACAAAAATACAGAAACCCGACAATACTCCTTGTTGACGGACTGTTAGGACAAATGGCGGAACCTGTTGAGATAAACGACAATCCATATCAAGAAATTGATAACTCATCTTGGAGACTTGACGGAGCAAATGAAAGACCGTCTCGAAATATACATTCACTTGAACCTAATCAAAATAAATTAAACCGTCATATTATAGAACTATTCAAAAAATATACAATAATTGAACAAAACGAATGCGATTATGAAGAATATATGACGCAAGACGCAAAAGTCATCCTGACTGCCTTCGGAACAATGGCAAGACATGCTAAAGCTCTATGCAATTATTACAGAGAAAAAGGTATAAAAATGGGGCTATTCAGACCAAAAACCTTATATCCTTTTCCATATAAAAAACTAAATGAATTATCTCAAAAAACCAATCTCATAATAGACATAGAAATGAATATGGGGCAAATGCTAAAAGATGTAAGACTTGCGGTGCTATCAAATGCAAGAGTTGCTTTCATAGGCAAACCGGTTGGAGATTGGCTAACTGAAGAAGAAATGATTAAAGCTGCAGATAATATATTAAAGGAGCAATATGCAAGTATTTAATATACCTAGAGCTATCAAACAAAACTCAAACTTTACATTTTGCCCCGGTTGCGACCATGGAGTTGCAATCAGGCTTGTAGCACAAATCATTGATGAACTCAAGCTTCAAGAAAAGACGATTGCTGTAGCTTCTTCCGGATGTTCGGTTTTATTATATGACTTTTTGGATGTTGATTGTATTGAATCTCCCCATGGCAGAGCTTGCGCAGTTGCGACAGGAATTAAAAGAGCCCACAGAGCGCTAAATAATGATAGATTTGTATTTACATATCAAGGTGACGGAGACTTTGCATCTATTGGATTAGCGGAATCAATGCACAGTGCACTCAGAGGCGAAAATATAACGGCAATATGTATAAATAATACTAATTACGGAATGACAGGAGGTCAACTGGGTCCCACTACAACAATGGGACAAATAACAACAACAAGTCCCGACGGCAGAAATGCACACTACCATGGTTTTCCAATTAAAACCGCAGAACAAATCGCCCTCTGTGAAGGAACAAGTTTTAGCGCCAGAGCAGCATTATATGATGTTAAAAACATATTAAGCACAAAAAATATAATCAAAAAAGCTTTTCAATACCAAATCGAAGGCTTGGGTTTCAGCTTTGTTGAAATTCTCTCAAGTTGTCCTACAAATTGGAAATTATCGCCAAAAGATTCACACTTAAAAATACAAAACGAATTAACAAAAGTATATCCTCTGGGCATATTTAAGGATGTTAAAAATGATTAAAAACTTTATTATATCTGGCTCCGGCGGTCAAGGAGTTTTATCAATAGGAACCATACTCGCTAATATTTTTATGTTAAGCAACAAATTTGTAACATACAGCCCATGCTATGGAGCAGAAATGCGAGGCGGAGCGGTTAACTGTGAAATCAATGCGTCTGACGAACAATTGTTATACATACAAAACAAAGAAGCAGATATTGTAATTGCACTTAATCAAACTTCCTTCGATAAATTCATATCAAAAGTGAAAAAAAACGGGACAATAATTGTTAATTCATCTCTGGCAAAAATAAACAAAACAAGAAACGATATAAAATATATTTTTGCACCATTAACACAAGAAGCTTTAAAAATGAACAATGTTAAAATTGCAAATTCAATAGCATTAGGTATATTATCAAAAATCACATACAAATTCTCGATTGAAAACGTTAAAAAAGCTTATGAAAAAATTTTAAAAAACAAAAATGACTTAATTCAAAAAAATATTGAAGCCTACTTGATAGGTTATAATTATGTTCAGGAAAGGTAGAAATGACAAACGCTAAAATAATAACAATAGATTTTGAAGTTGCAAAAAATGTCATCACAAATGATGATTTAACAAAAATACTAGACACTTCAGACGAATGGATTACAACAAGAACCGGAATAAAAGAAAGAAGAGTAATCGACGGAGATGATACTTCTACAACTTTAGGAATTAAAGCTGCAAAAAAAGCTCTAAAAAGAGCCGAAAAAAGAAATATTAAAGTTAAAGATATAGACTTAATA
This sequence comes from Candidatus Gastranaerophilales bacterium, assembly GCA_944325655.1. Classification (GTDB taxonomy): domain Bacteria; phylum Cyanobacteriota; class Vampirovibrionia; order Gastranaerophilales; family Gastranaerophilaceae; genus RUG14156. The sequence goes on along the minus strand of CALVAW010000011.1, from coordinate 29,681 downwards.
CTGGCGGCAGCTTCAGCTCCGGAAGATGTCTATCCATCAGTAGCTTGTCTTATACAAGCTGCAATAGGCGCAAAAAACGCAGCCTGTTTTGATATAAAAGCAGCTTGCTCCGGCTTCATATATGCTATGGAATGTGCAAGGGCGTTTATTAAATCCGGACTTTATAAAAATATTTTAATTGTTGCAACAGATGCAACAACAAAATTCACCGATTGGACAGACAGGTCCGTATGTGTTCTGTTTGGTGACGGAGCAGGAGCTATGATTATTAGCGCTACAGAAGAAGAAAATGATGATATAGTAGGGATAAATTTAATATCAGATGGAGAATGCGGGGATTATATAACGCTAAAAACACAAGGGAAAAATTGCCCTCTTTTAAATGATATGACTGAAAATATCAAACCTTTTATCGAAATGAAAGGTAAAGATGTATATAAGTTTGTAATGCATACAATACCGCCAAAATTAGAAGAATTGCTTGAGGCAACAAAAACGGATGTTAAAGATATTGATTACTTTGTGCCGCACCAATCAAATCAAAGGATGATAGATGCACTTGCAGACAGATTAACAATTGATAATTCAAAAGTTATCTCAAATATAGAATTCTACGGAAATATGTCAGCAGCCTCAATTCCTGTAGCAATAAGAGAATCAATAGATAACGGAAAAATAAAATTACCTGCAAAAATAATGCTAAGTGCTTTCGGTGCAGGCATGACAGGTGCCAATGCGATTATTAATCTGGATAAAGACGTATAATATATAACAAATAAGGAGAATTTAATAAGTATGAAAAGACGAGTTGTAGTTACCGGCATGGGATGCGTATCGCCTTTTGGAGTGGGGGTTGAAACTCTTTGGAAAAATTTAAAAGAAGGTAATAGCGCAATCAGATACTTAAATCTTGATTTAGAAAAACATCTGGTTCATATCGGAGGACAGGTTCCGGAATTTGACTGTTCCAAATACGTTGACCCTAAAGATGCTCGAAGAATGGATAAATTTATATTATGTTCTGTTGTTGCGGCAGTAGAGGCAATGGAAAATTCGGGACTTGATTTATCAAAAGAAGATTTAACAAGAATCGGAGTAATTGCCGGATCGGCAGCAGGCGGTCTCGAAACAATCCAAAAAAACCATGAAGTAATGCAAACAAGAGGATATCATAAATGCTCTCCTTTCATGGTTCCAATGATGATTACCAATATGGCAGCAGGCAAAATTTCAATAAAATACGGGTTCAGGGGGATGTCCAAATCCGTTGTAACAGCTTGCGCAACAGGAGCACATTCAATCGGCGATGCAGCAAGAGCTATACAATGCAATGATGCGGATGTTATGGTTGCAGGAGGCGCAGAAGCCGGAATTTGCGATATGGGAATAGGTGCATTCACATCAGCAAAAACTCTCTCTAAAGCAAATGAAGATCCGAAAAAAGCATCACGCCCCTATGATATAAAAAGAGACGGTTTTATAATGTCAGAAGGTGCAGGCATACTTGTTTTAGAAGAAAGAGAACATGCTATTAAACGTGGAGCTAAAATATACGCAGAGCTTACAGGATACGGACAATCATCTGATGCTTATGATATGGTAGCACCTGATCCCGAAGGAAGAGGAGCTATTTTAGCTATGAACTTAGCTCTTAAAGATGCAGGATTAAATCCCGAAGACATAGGATATATAAATGCTCACGGAACATCAACACACGTTGGTGATATCGCAGAATCAAAAGCAATAGCAAAAGTATTCGGGGATAAAACCCAAAATAAAAACTTGCTTGTTTCATCAACAAAATCAATGACAGGTCACATGCTTGGCGGAGCCGGAGCAGTTGAAGCAATTATAGCAATCAAATCGATGCTTGAAGGAATTGTCCCGCCCACTATCAATTTAGATGAGCAAGACCCCGAAGTTGCAAATTTGGATTATGTTGCTCATAAAGCAAGACAAAAAGAACTAAAAGCAGTACTTTCAAATTCATTTGGATTTGGCGGATGTAATGCGGTTTTAGTATTTCAAAAATAAATTCTAAAAAGACCTTCCAAATGGAAGGTCTTTTTTTAAACATTATAATCCCATTCCTGCAAAAAGACCTACTAAAATATTTCTCAAAAGTCCTAAACAAAAAAACGCAACAATAGGAGAAATATCAATCATGCCGATTGGCGGAATAAGCCTTCTAAACGGAGAAAGAAATATGTCCGAAAATGCCCTCATTGATTTAAAAGGTTCATTATACCAATTTATTCTCGGAAACCAAGACAGCAAAATAGTAATAAATAAAATTAAAAAAATCAAATCAAATATTCTTGCAGTCGCAATCGCCAATCCCATTTTTATACCTTACCATTTCGCCTGATTATCACAATTACAAGTTTTGTTTTCATCGACCGATTCGATAATTTTAAATAATAATTTTTGAAGCTTTTGGATATTTTCACTAAACACTTTCATAACAGCCTCATGTGAAACAGGTTCGCAATCTGCGACAAGCCCTGCATCGTAATCCGTAATCAAGGAAATATTTAACGGACACATATTTAATTCCTTAACAAGATGTGCCTCCGGATATTGAGTCATATTTATAACTTCCCAGCCTTGACGTGTAAAAAATGCACTTTCGGACCTGGTATTAAATCTTGGTCCTTGGATTACTACAACAGTGCCGGTTTTATGAAAACTATAGCCCAGTTTCTCACAAGATTGTATTGCAATTTCTCGCAATTGAGAACAATAAGGCTCGGCAGAAGAAATATGCTGTATGTTGTCCTTATCAAAATAAGTATCCTGTCTGCCATTTGTCCAATTTACATATTGATCGCAAAAAACGATGTCCCCGGGTTTAACGTGTTTTTGCAGAGAACCGGCTGCACAAGGAGAAATCACTCTTTTACAACCGATTTCTTTCATTGCCCAGACGTTTGCTCTATAGTTAACCTTATGAGGAGCAATAGAATGATTTCTGCCATGTCTTGGCATAAAAGCTACCTTGCGCCCTGCAATTGTACCAATCATAAGCGCATCGGAAGTTTTTCCATAAGGAGTTTCAATATTTACTTCTTCAATATCATCCAAAAACTTATAAAATCCCGAACCGCCAAAAATTCCGATACTTGCTAAATCACTCATTATAATTCTTTCTAATTTATATATTCTTTTACTGTTGAAGAGCTAAATCAAACCCATCAATTTCAATTCTTTTGCTATATCATTATCATACATACTAGCATAGGCTAAATCATAACTTGCGTTTCCGGTATATTTATGAGTATCGAAATTTACTACATTTTCTTTTCTTTCAAATTGCGTTTGAAAAGATCTCGAATTATTTAAATTTGTATATCTCGATGTTACCGGAACAATACGCATTTATGCCTCTTTTTTACAATTATCAACTGTTCTTAAATAATACCATAATACATACCTTATGGCAATAAATAATTGGGTTAAGAAGGTATAAATCTTTGGTTTAATTTTATTAAAGCAAATGCTACGGAAGAACACACTGCAAGATTTAAAGATTCCACATTATTATCCATAAATAATGTCAATTTATCATCACTAAGATTAATAACCTCTTCACTTAATCCATTTGCTTCCGAACCGAAAGCAATTACGAATTTATCTTTAAAATCGTAATTCATAAAATCAATATCTGAATTTACGACTGTGGAAATTAATTTATGAGTCTTTTTTAATTTTTTTACAAGTTTCATATCGGCATGGATAACAGGTATTTTAAACATATTTTGAGCTGCAGAACGAATAGTTTTTGTATTAAATATGTCAACACAATCGTTTATAAGTATAATTCCATCCATCGAAAACGCAGCAGCCGAGCGAATTATCGTACCTAAATTTCCCGCATCTTTAATTCCGTCTATTAATACTATTTTATTAAAATCATAAAAAATGTCTTCGGATATATTATTTTCTTTTATTACCGCAACCATTGCATTCGGAGTTTTAACGGTTGAAATTTTCTTTAAAATCTTTTCATCCGTAAAAACAATTTCTTTTGCTTGAATTTTATTTAAAAACGGATTATCTTTCTTTAAAAAGATATATTCAAATAAAACTCCGTCATCAACAAGCCCCTCAATAGTCTTATCACCATCAAGGAGTATTAATTTATTTAATTTTCTAAATTTAGAGTTCTGCAATTTAACAATAAATTTAATTAAATTATTTTGACTGCTGTATATTTCAACTATTTTCATTATGTTTGCCGCTTTGCCAGTTAATAATAAAATCTCTTTCAACAGTATCTAAAAGCTCATAATCAATTAAAAGCTCCTCAAACAAAAAATTTGACAGGGAATGTTTTTTATAGCATATATCAGAATACACGCAATTTTCAATTCTAACACCAAATTCAACATTATCCGCAGATTTTCCGTATAAACCCGGTTCTATTGAATGCACCTGAAAAGGTTTGATGATATCTTTTGAATTCAATGATAAACAAGGGGGATTTTGATGCACAGAAGTTCCAATACCGTGCCCCAGCCCATGACTAAAATAAAAACCCTCCTTTTGCAAAGGATTTAAAATTTTTCTTGCTATTTCATCCAATCTATTTGCACAAGTTTCTTCAGATAAATAACAAGCAATAAAAGCCTTCAAAACAAAAGTATAAATTCTTTTGTATATATTTTTCGGTTTTTCGCCAAAATAGAACGTTCTTGTAATATCTGTTGCATAGCCATTTTTCCAGTATCCGCCGCAATCAAGTAAAATTATACTTTCTTTATTCAAAAACTTATTTTTATCTCCGAAAGTATAATGTATAGAAGCCGTGTTTTCTCCAATTGCAAGGATAGTAGAAAACGAGGTTGATTTTGCGCCTGTTTTATATAATTCTTCTTCAAACAGTTTAATCAAATCCGCTTCACTCATTCCTATTTTTAATTTATTTTTAAAATTCAAAATTGCATAATCAAGCTTTTTATAACAATCTTTCAAATAATCAATTTCGCTTTTTTGCCTTATAGAAGAAATTAAAGCAAGATTTTTCTTTTTATTTTGTACAGGCTTTTTAACAGACAAAAATTTATCCAATGTAATATCTTCATAATTAAAACAGATAGGAGAATTTATTGAATTAATAAAGTTGTAATAATCTCCCAGTTTCATATATTTTAAACCGTCAATTTTAGGTAATTTTTCAGGACAATCCACAAACAATATATAATCCGAATTGTCAAAATCCACGTAAAAAATTGAGCGAAAATTTGAAGAATTAATACATTGAAAACTTCTCAAATTAACTAACCAAGAAATTTGATCCAAATCAAAAATTATTACTTTTGAAGAAGAAAAACCGCTTTTTTTTAATTTATTTATTTTATATGTAAAATCAACGCCGGCAACCTTGCTGTCTGCTTTAAAAATTCTTGAATTTTTTTTCAAATCAAAATTCATAGCAAATTTTTCAGGCAACTTATATGTTCTTAAATCAAAATATTTATCAAATTTTAAATAATCACTCAATTTAATATCGGAATATACGTACATGACTGTGTTTTTCGGATAATCTTTTTTCAAAACGTCGAAAAAAGATTCCCCAAATGGCATTTTACATATTTCAACATCGGCATATACCTGTTTTTCAACCAAAAGGTGATACCTTGAATCAACAAAAATTTTTACTTTACCGTTTTTTGAAACAACCGCTTCGCCTGCTGTTCCAATAAAATTAGTTAAAACATTAAACGGCGAACCTTTATAATGCGTATTAAAAAATGAATCTGTAGATTTCAACAGCAAAAACTCATTATCTTTTAATAAATCAGTATAATATTTAATTTGTTTCTTTCTCAATGCAAAACTCATATTTCATATATCCGCATTTACTAATATGTCACCGTTACGACAATCTCCCTGATTCTTGGTTTATTATCAAAATCCAACAAAACAATTTGCTGCCATCTTCCTATTTCAAGAAATCCGTCTACAGAAGGTACTGTAACACAATTTCCAAGCAAAGCAGCTCTTAAATGCGCATAGCCGTTGCCATCATGCCAAGTATTATCATGCTCATATACCCGATTTACAGGAGCAATAGTATTTAATATTTGAGGCAAATCCACAACCAATCCGGGCTCATATTCAAGAGTAATAACAGAAGCGGTAGAACCAACAACACTAACATTAACCAAAGAATTCTTTATATCAAAATTTGATACAATATTTTGAACCCTTGAAGTAATGTCAATCATATCATCAAAGCCTTTTGTGGAAATTGTAAATTTTTCGATTTTTATACCCATATTTTAATTATAACAATATAAACTACTTTAACAACGGCGCAAAAGCTAATATTAATACTGCCATAAATTTCATTAAATTTATTAAAACAGGTACAGTCAAATCTCTAAAAGAACTAAACAATTGACCGTTTTGAGTTAAAATGGCATATTCTTGCGCTCTGTTTGAATTAATATATTCATCTCGCAGAAATCTCTTTGCACTTTTTACTACCGAAGAGCAATTACCCGAAAAGAAAATCAGCCCGACGGAGGACAACAAAATTCCAAAAACAAAAGCAAAAAGAGCTTCTTTATTTAGAAAAAAAGCAATTAAAAATAATATCAGAATAACAACAAAATTATAAAATACAGCCTTAACTCCGGCATTTTTAGAAGCAACATCAACACATTTCTCATAATCAGGACGCATTTCAAATCTTAAAATTTGAGGAAAATTCCTGAATTGTTTTTTTGCTTCCAAAACAAGTTTTTTGGATGAACCTGAAACACCACTTAAAACAAAAGCAACATATAAAAAAGGTATCGAAGAACCTACAAAAAGAGCAAAAATCACAAAAGGATTTAGCAAATCAATTTCTTGTATTTCAACAACCAATGAATACGCAATTAAAGTAACGAATGAGCACAATATTGCAGCGGCATTAAGATAATTCTTAGTAAGAGAAAGAATACAAAAAGAAATATTGCCAATGTAGATTGTTTGTTGTTGATTTAATTTTTGAATTTCATCATTCTCGTATGTATGTGCAACTTCTCTGCATGAATTTAAAGTAAGAGCAAAAACAATATTACAAATCATAACCCCGATGATCGAAACCATAGAAATTACCGAAAGACTAATACCGTAAAGTCCAAATAACGGGCTTTGCAAACCTTCGCTTGTAATAAATGCTGCAACAATAACAAATGCAACAAATAATACAGGTATAAAAACGCTCATAAAGCCTTCTCTTATACTTTGCAAAAATGCCGGCAGCAAACCTGCAATTGCAGAATTTGCAATATTTTTAACCGGTTTAAATTTTTCAAATATATAATTAGAACTTATAAAACATACAACAAGTCCGCACAAAGCACCACCCGCAATTGAATAAAAAAGCCCCCTATAGTCCGGCATCCAAATCATAATGCAATAAAACGAAACGGCACAAAACAATATTACCGTTTTAACCAATAAAGAAAACAAAACGCCTACCGGATTTTGAACTTTATTCATTCTGGTTAACATTGCCGCAAAAATAAAGGAAAAAACTCCGCTTGCAGCAATAATTAAAGGCAAAAAACAACCCATTAAATTATATGTAAAAGCCCCTATTGTCATAGAAGATATAATTATCAAACAAAACGTTAAAGTCATATCAGATGACATAGAAACAACATTAAGAATTGTTTTAACCATGCCTCTCAACAATAAAACAGGAGAACGCCTATCAAAATTATCGATTTGAGCTATATACCCCGAAATAAAACCGGAAGCAAAATCAACGGACTTTTTAATAATTGTATTTGAAGTGGAGCTTATTATTGTTGCAAGTGCAAATCCCAGCACAAATCCCGACAAAATTTCATAATCTTTATATATATGAAATAAGACAGTAATTGCACATATAACTATTCCTATAGATATCGCTGAAATTGCAAGCCCTGAATTAAAAGCAACTTTAAAAGCAAAATTAAAAGACTCTTCAAAAAACTTTGCAACTTTAACGGCAGAACTTGAAGCAACAAAAATAGAAAAATAACGAACTAAAAAGAAAACAACTGCACCTGAAAGAAAAGAAATCAAAAATGACAACCCGACAAATTTATACAAAAAATAGCAAATTAAGATACAAATAAAAAGAAAAATTTTTATTTCTCTTTTAAAAGAAATATTTGCACCTTTGCGAAAATAATTTACAATTTTTCCTGTGATTGAATTATCACTATTGTAAAAAGAATTTTCACAAATTTTTATAGAAGCCGCTAAAATTGCAATTGCACCGGCTAAAAGTCCAATCCATTTCGATTTAGTTGAGGTAGTATCGACAAAATAAACCAAATACCCTTGAAAAAGGGCAGTAAACATAAAAATCCAAAAGAGAAAACTCCAAATAAATAACTTTTTCTTAATTTTATTTCTATCCATATAACTTCCGAAACTCTATAAATCAATTATATTAAAAAAAATTAATTTTACTAAATAATATATCTTGCTTTAATTAAATTAAGATGCTTTTCATCCAATAATACCGTTATTGCAGCATTTATCAAATTTAACAATTCTTTAGAATTGTTTGATTTTCTAATTGCAACAGCATAATATTCACGAGAATATGCTCTGTTTAAAATTTTAAATTCACCGCCATTATAACTTGATAAAATACAATCATCACCTAAAATCGCATCGACTTGATTGTTATATAAAAAATTAAAAGCTTCTCTATAACTTTTTGCACCGATAAAATGCGCATTTGGAGCAACAATTCTTGATATTTTTTCACCGGTAGTTCCCATGACCACTGCTAATCTTCCGTCTTTATTAAAATATTGCAAATTAGAAATTTTTGATGTTTTTCTTGTAATAATTTTTTGACTCGTAACGAAATATGGGATTGAAAAACTCATAATAAGTTTTCTTTTTTCATTTATACTCATTGTCGCTACCAAAATATCGACATCTTTTGAATTAAGTTTTTCAATCCTGTTCAGGGCATTAACTTCTACAAATTTAATATTTGTCGGAAGATCATTTTTAAAAATATATTTAGCAATATTTTGAGCAATTTCTATATCAATACCTGATAACTTACCGTCTTTATAAAACCCGAAAGGCGGAGCGTCGCTTCTGACTCCTACAATAATATAGCCTCTTTTTTTAATTAAATCCAAATCAGAAAGTTCTCTTTTTTGTTTTAAAATCGAACATCCCGACAACAAAAAAACCAATAACAAAATAATTATTAAAGCTATATACTTTTTCATAAAAATATTCTATCATAAATTTATGAAAGAAATAATTATAAATTTAATCTTTTGCACGATAGGTGCATTTTTAGCAGCATTTGCATTAGAGTGTTTTTTGGTACCAAACCAAATAATTGACGGCGGAATAGTCGGTATATCAATTATGGCAAGCTATATTACCAAAATAAATCTGGGTGTTTTTCTTATTGCATTAAATATCCCCTTTGTCCTTCTTGCTCTCAGTGAATTTGGTAAAAGATTTATATTTACGGCACTATATAGCGTCATAGCACTTGCCGCTTTTGTTAATATATGTCACCATATTCCAAAAGTAACCGGAGATTTATTATTATCTGCATTATTTGGCGGAGGAATACTCGGAGTCGGTGTCGGAATAGTACTTAAAAACAACGCATGTATGGATGGAACAGAAATACTTGCCATGAAAATATCAAAAAAATACCCGTATTCCGTAGGCGAAATAATTATGTTCATAAACATTTTTATATTCACAAGCGCCGGTTTTTTATACGGTTGGGAACAGGCAATGTATTCAACCTTAACATATTTAATTGCATACAGAGCAATAGATAGCATTGTACAAGGCTTGAGCGAAGAAAAATCAATAAGAATAATATCCGACAAAGGAAGAGAAATAGGACAAGCAATAATAGAAAAACTTGATAAAACCGTTACCTATATTGAAGCTCAAGGCGGTTACAGCAAAGCTAAAAAAGTAATGGTATATTGTGTAATACCAAGAATTGAGCTGTACAAACTAAAAGAACTTGTAATGCAAATGGATAAAGATGCTTTTCTTTCGACCGAAAACGTTCATGAAGTCTTTGGTAAAAGATACAAAAAGTAGTTAATTTATGAAATTAATTATATCATCAGTGCTTTCAGGGTTAACTTTTAACAGCTGATTTCCGGGTCCGCCCGTTTGATATGTCTTAATAATAGGTTTTGTCTTTGTATAAAAATTAAATAAAATTTTATCCGTCTTTGACAATATAACAAAAAATTTAGTATCAGTATAATTAGCAACTTTATAAGGAATATACAACCCTTTAAAATTGAGCATGGGCGATATCATAACAAATTTTAAAGGTTCTTTTTTCATTAAACGTCCGGCTATAATACCTGCGCTTGCGCCGATATCCGCGCCCACAATAATAATATCATTACAATTTATTTTCGGATAATTCGCCTTTACATAATTTATTGATTCAATCACATCTTCCGGTAATTTTTGCCAATCCGATTGACTAAATTTATATCTTGATTTTAATTTTAGACTTTCAGTATATACGGAACGCCCGTGTCCTCTTAAATCCATTGCAAGCACATTATAGTCCTTAAGCCTGAGAGCTTCCGCCAATGTTTTCCAGGATGCAGCACTCAATCCAAAAGAATGAAGCATCACAACAAGAGGTTTGTTTGACTGATTTTTCGCAAAATATAAATCACCGGACAAAATAAACTTATCTTTTGTAACAAATTCTATTTTATGCTTAGTTGCCGGAGCTTTCTTTTTTTTAGCCGCAAATGAAGTAGAAAAAGAAAATAAAAATAAAAATAAAAATAAAAATAATATACAAAACAGCTTTTTCATAATAATAATTTTAACAAAACAGGAGCATTTTTTATATTTTTTAGAAAATTTACACCTTTTAGAGGAATTTAAAAAATGTTATTAAAGTAAAGTTTTTATTCAGTCGAGAATTAAAACATATAAATTTGATAAGAGCATACGCTCTTACTCAAAACCTCCTCCCCAAGTCTAGTAGCCGCCTTATGACGGCTTTTTTTTATTTATTTAAATAATCAATCAAATCATCTATGACTTTTTTTGCATCTGCTACTACTTTATAATCCGAATAATTAAAAATTTCTGCATTTTCATCAACATTGACTGCAATAATCTTTTTTGAATTTTTCATACCCGCAACATGCTGCAGAGCGCCTGATATACCGAAAGCAACGTACAAATCAGCGTCTACACTGGAGCCTGTCTGTCCTATTTGATTAATTTTCGGCATTAAATTCATATCAACAACTTTTCTTGTTGCCCCGATTTTTGCCCCGATTTTTGACGCTAAAGACTCCAATTTTTCATAATATTCTCGGTTTTTTCCCGTGTATAAACCCATACCTCCTGCAAGAACAATTTTTGCATTTTCAAAATATTCATCTTGAACATTTTCAAAAAAAGAACGTAAAATTTTTAATCCCGTAGGCTGTAGAGGATATTTTAAATTATATTCAAAAAATCTGTCTGAAAAATTATCCGCAACTTCATCAAATTGAGCAATGAACGTATGCGGTCTGACAGTAGCACATTGTGGATTTTTCTTTGATAAAATCGTCGCCATAAGTTCAGAACCAAAAGTCGGTCTTGTAGCGGCAAGCATAATTTTTTCATCTTTTTCTATCAAATCTAATTCAATACAATCTGCAACAAGTCCCGTTTCAAGCAATGTTGTAATTCTTGGTGCCACAATTCTTCCTTGAAATGTTGCAGGAAAAATAATTATATCTAAAGGATTACTTGAAAAATATTCAACAAATGAAAGAGAAAAAACTATTTGATTAAAAACATTAAGCGACTCATCCTTTATATGAACAAAATAATCCGCCCCGGCGCTAAATGCTTTTTTAACTGAATCTTGACAAATATCATTACTTAGAGCGATGGCAATAATATCAAATTCATTATCTTTTAAATTAATTTTTTTTGCATCGTTTTTCATTTTTTTTGCTTTTGAAAGCAATTCAAACGACACGTCGTTCAAGCAATGATTCTTTTCATCAACCTCTAAATATACACCGATTTTTGCCATTATTCATTCACCTTTACCATAAAATCAACAATTTGTTGAATATAATCTTCCTTTAATTCAACCGCATCTTTAACAAATTCAGGTCTATATGCTTTATATACCATTGTAGGTGAACCTTTTATACCGATTTCTTCTTTATCTAAACTCAAGTCCTCAGATCCTATAATTTTTATATGAGAATCCTGAGCTCTTATATAATCATCAATCAAAGGTTTAGTTTGTTCTTTACAAGGATTTTTAACAGCAACAAGACAAGGAGTTGAAATTTCAATCATATTAATAACAGAACCGAGTTTTTGAGAAACCAAAACATTGTTCTTATCCGCATTGTAAATTTCAACAACATTTGTAGCATCGACAATACCCAATAATTGCGCCAAGCTTACCGGAGTTTGTGCCGTATCTCCATCAGATGCCATTTGTCCGGTTAAAATCAAATCAAAACCACTTAAATATTTACTAATACCTAAAGCCAGTATTTTAGCTGTAACATACGTATCAGAACCCGAAAAAAATTTGTCAGAAAGCAAAATTGCATCATCGGCACCTTTAGCAAGAGTGTATCTTAAAGTATCAATAACCTGCATGGGACCCATAGAAATAACGGATATTTTGACATCCTTAAATTTATTTTTAATGCTTACCGCATAATCTATCGCCCACTCATCCTGTTCATTTATTCTGGATAACATATTGGATCTGTCTAAATTATTTTCTTTTGTCCATTTTATATCATCCGTATCGGGCACTTGTTTGACACATACAACAATATTCATATTAACTGCCTTTTACAACCTTATTTAAGCCAATCGGGTTATCAACATTTCTGCCCAAAATTTTTGCAATTTTTAGAGCTAAAAGCTGAATAACAATAATCATATTAATTATTGTCGCAATTTTTGATTGTCCTTTTTGAAATTTAATCAAAACATCACAATCATAATCTTCATATTCGTCTGAAATTACAACACTTTTTGTTTTGTATGTTTTTTGAACTTTATCCAATAAACGTTTTTCAACCTGTGCATTTTCAGACAAAATAAATGTCAAAAATGCATTTTCCTTATTTAATACTGCAAAATGCCCATGAACAAAATCCCCCAAAGGATATGCACAAGTACTAATATAGCAGGTTTCTTTAATTTTTAAAGCAGCTTCAAGACTAAGTGCAAAATTATAACCTACACCGCAAATTGAAATACCTCTTCTTTTTGCAAGAAACTTAGCCGCAACATCAAGATTATCTATTTTATTTATTGACTGCTCTATATTATTCTTTACTGCGTTTATATTTTTTGTTTCTTCCAAAACGTCTATATGTTTATTTTGAGCTATCTTCAAAGCAATAATCCACAACATTACAACAGTTGCCGAAAATGTTTTAGTTGCCGCAATAGCAAATTCTCTGTCCGCACCGATATCAAATTTATAGTCCGCACAGCTATACATAGTAGATTGAAGATTGTTTGTAATACACAAAACTCTTGCACCCAAAGCCTTTAGCTTTTTCATTGCAAACACTGTATCTATGCTTTCACCTGACTGACTTATAAACACATAAAGTGTCTTTTTATCTATAGAAAAAAGAGGACTTATTGCAACTTCGCTTGCATAATTAACACAAGTTTCAATTCCTGCAATATTTTCAAAAAAGTATTTACCAAATATACCTGCATTATAAGAAGAACCTGCAGCAACAATTGATATTCTTGCAATATCCAAGGGGACATCAGCTAAAACACAATAATTTACAATATATTTTTTAATTAAATTCTCAATAATTTGTGCTTGAGAATAAATCTCCGATTCCATCACATAACTCATATTCATATTATAATGTAAAAATGGCAAAATGTGTCTACATTCATATACCATTTTGTGAAAAAAAATGTCATTATTGCTCATTTTGTTCTTTTCAGCTGCTTTCCTGCAAAGAAAAATATCTTAATGCTCTAATTAAAGAAATCAAATTCTACTACGGGAATGAATCATTAAAAACCTTATATATAGGGGGAGGAACGCCGTCATTACTTGAGATTAATGAAATAGAAAGAATTATGGAATGTTTTAATTACGACAAAAATTGCGAAATCACTATTGAAGCCAACCCAAACAGCTTAAATTTAAACAAAATAAAAGCATACAAAAAATTAAAAATAAACAGATTAAGTATCGGGGTGCAAAGTTTTTATGATGATATTTTAAAAACTATAGGCAGACTGCACACAAAAAAAGATATTTATAATGTTGCAAAATGGATTAATCAGGCCGATTTTAAAAATTTCAACATAGATTTAATGTACGGACTACCAAACCAAGACATGACAATATGGCAAAAAACAATAGAAGAAGCACTAAAAATAAATCCGACTCATATATCAACATACGGACTAAAAATAGAAAAAGGAACATTCTTTGATAAACATAAACCGAAAAATTTGCCTGATGACACACTGCAAGCTGAAATGTACGAACTTTTAATTGATAATTTAAAAAACAAATACAGTCATTATGAATTTTCAAACTTTGCAAAATCAAAAAAATATTATTCAAAACATAATCTTGCATATTGGACAAGAAAAGACTATTACGGTTTTGGTTTAAATGCATCCGGATTTATTAAAAATAAAAGATACACGAATACTTCAAACATAAGCAATTACTTAAAAAATCCCACAAACAAAAACTATGAAATTTTAACCGTACAAAACCAAATAGAAGAAGAAATATTCCTTGGTTTAAGATTAAATAAAGGCATAAATTATAACAAAATAAACAAAAAATATAATCTTGACATTTATTGCAAATATCAAAAACTATTTGAGAATTTTATCAACAAAGGACTAATGAAAAAAACAAAAGAAGGAGTTAAACTAACCGCAAAAGGAATCTTGATTTCAAATGAGATATTGTGTGAATTTATAGATATATGATTATTTACAAAATTTAAAAAATTGCCCGAAAATTAATAATAATTTAAAATATAATTATGCAAACAAAAGAATATGATTTAAAAAGATGGTACGATGTTAAACCTTATACGAATGAGGTTTTAGTCATTTTAAAGGAACTTTCTCTGCAATCACACTATGATATAGCAAGAGAAGTCTTAAAAGTGATAGATGTAATAAAATCAAATTCAAGAGAGTTGGATGAACCACCGCTAAGCCTTGGCGTAGACAGAGTGGTAGGCTTGTTTTCACAAAGCTATAAAAGAAGATGGTACGACAAAAACTTGCCGATAAACAGGATTTTTAAAAGTGCATCAAGTCTGCAAGACGAAGATTTTCAAAACATAATGCAGGGCATGTTTACAAGCTTAAAGGATGAAAATGGAGAAAGATAAAGAAAAAATCATCAAAGATATGCAAGAAGTAGTGCGGCAAATGAAACTTGATGATATTGAAGAAAATCCTGCAAGCGAATTTGAAATGTTTGAATGCAGCGCTTGCGCTAAGACGTCACCTCTTGCAGGTTCTATCCAATATTCAAAATACAGACTATGCAATGATTGCGTACTATTATATGAGCTGGCTCTCAAATTAAATAAGATTAAAAATATTGAAGAATTTATCGATAAAACAGAAGATGTTCGTCTTAAAGAAATGTGCGACTTTATTAAAAAAGATAATCAAAAAGAAAATAATTAACCATGAAAAATGTTATAATTTTAGGCTCAACAGGCTCAATCGGGACTCAAACACTGGAAGTAATTGAAAAACTGGACAATTACCAAGTAAAAGCGCTCACATGCGGCAAAAATATAGAACTTATAAAAAAACAAATCGAAAAATTTTCTCCGCAAATTGTATGTACGCAAGAACCAAAGGATGCAGAGAATTTATCTAAAATATATCCTAAGACAAAGTTTTTATCCGGAGAAAATGGACTTTTAGAAATAATCAACAATCAATATGATGTCTTGGTTGTTGCAACAAGCGGAATTGTAAGTGTTAAAACAGTATTAAAAGCAATAGAAAACAAAAAAACAATAGCGCTTGCCAACAAGGAAACTCTTGTAATGGCAGGAGATATTGTTATGAAAAAAGCAAAACAATATAATACACCCATTATTCCGATAGATTCCGAACATTCTGCTATACTACAGTGTTTAAAAGAATTTGACAACCCAAATGCTAAAAGATTATGGATTACCGCTTCCGGGGGACCTTTTTTAAATAATACAAGAAAAGAAATGGCTGTTTTCACCGCAAAAGAAGCACTCAATCATCCGAGATGGAACATGGGTAAAAAAATTACCGTAGATTGCGCAACACTTGTCAACAAAGGTCTTGAAGTTATAGAAGCTCATCATCTTTATAATTTTGACTATGAAAATATAAAAGTGGTAATACATCCCGAAAGCCTTGTACATTCATTTGTAGAATTTAATGACGGTTCTTTTTTAGCACAAATGGGAACACCTTCAATGCATATTCCAATTCAATATGCGCTTACTTATCCTGACAGAAAAACAGGCATCAAAACAAACAGTTTTAGCCCTTATGGCAAGCAATTAAATTTTTATGAACCTGATTTTGAAAGATTTCCTCTCTTAAAAATTACTATCGAATGCGCAAAGCAAGGCGGTATCATGCCTGCGGTATTAAATGCTGCAAATGAAGTTGCCGTTTATAAATTTTTAGAAGGCAAAATAAATTTTCTTGATATAGAAAAAATTATTTTAAAAGAAATTGAAACAGCAAAAAATATCTCAAATCCTTCTATTGACGAAATATTTGAAACAGATAAAAAAGTGCGTCTTAAATTATCTGAAATATAATTTTTTATGCTTGTTCGGATTCATCAAAAACCTGAACCCCAAACTTAGCTCTAAATAAATGACGAACGGTTTCAGATTGTATTTCAGCCATCAAAGCATTGAATAAATTATACGCTTCCTTTTTATACTCAATTAAAGGATCTTTTTGTCCGTACGCAACAAGGCCTATGGAATCTTTCAGCATATCAATATTGCCAAGATGATCTATCCATTTTGCATCAACCACCTGCAATAAGATGTCTCTTTCAATGTGTCTTACAATGTTATCGTCTCTAAAAGGTTCTTGCAAAACGAAATCATCGCCGTAATATTTTTTCATTACTTCATTAAAATTATTAACAGTATCTATTTCAAACTGTTTATAACAATCCGATGCCATATCTTTCAATTTTGAACTTATTTCATAAGCTCTTAAATCTTTAATATCGTCCGGTTTAATCTTGTCTTTAAGCTGAGGAAATACGCTCACAAATTCTTTTACAAACATAACTAAATCATCATATATATATTCCTGCGGAGCCATGTCTTTACTTATATATTGAGATAAAATTCTGTCTGTTTCTTTCAACATCATAAATTTAATGTCTTCGGACAAATTCTCACTCGCTAATACCCTGCGTCTTTGATGATAAAACTTTTCACGTTGAATATTCATCACATCATCATATTCAAGGACAGATTTTCTGATATCAAAGTGATAGGTTTCAACTTTTTTCTGAGCAGATTCAATTTGACGCGTGATTAATACGTTTTCGATTGCTGTATCATCATCTACATTCAACATGGTCATTAATTTTGCAATTTTTTCTCCGCCAAAAATTCTCATTAAGTCGTCTTCCAAAGACAAGAAAAATTTTGTCGATCCCGGGTCCCCCTGACGAGCCGCACGGCCTCTTAATTGATTATCAATACGACGTGATTCATGACGCTCTGTACCTATTACATGAAGCCCGCCAAGTTTTACAACTTCATCGTGTTCTTTTTGGGTTATTTCTCTGGCTTTTTCCAATGCTTCATTTTTTAAATTTTCGTAGTTAGGATGTTCTTTGGTAATTCCTTTCTTATCCAGCTCCTCTTTTGCAAGATATTCTGCATTACCGCCAAGCAATATATCCGTACCTCTGCCTGCCATATTTGTAGCTATCGTAACAGCACCGAGTCGTCCTGCTTGAGCAATTATATACGCTTCTTTTTCATGGTGTTTAGCATTTAATACATTATGTTTAATTCCCATCTTCTTTAAAATAGATGACAAATATTCCGATTTTTCAATCGAAATGGTTCCCACAAGAGTAGGTCTGCCCAGCTTTTTCATTTCCGCAATTTCACGGGCCACATATTCATATTTTTTTTCTTTTGTTTTATATATGACGTCAGGATAATTAATTCTGATATCATCCTTATTCGTAGGAATTTGAGTAACCTGAAGATTGTATATTTTTCCAAACTCAGCTTCTTCGGTCATTGCAGTCCCTGTCATACCTGCAAGTTTGGGGTACAATCTGAATAAATTTTGAAAAGTAATTGAAGCAAGCGTCTGAGTTTCATCTTGTATTTTAACTCCTTCTTTTGCTTCAATAGCCTGATGCAAACCTTCTGACCAGCGTCTTCCTTCCATAATACGACCCGTAAATTCATCAACAATCATCACTTGACCGTCTTTAATCACATAATCAGTATCACGAATAAAAAGTTCTTTTGCTTTCAAAGCTTGCAAAAGGTAATGAGCATATTGTGTTTTAACATCAAACAATTCATCAACATTTAAAAGTTGTTCCGCCTTCAATACACCTTCTTCGGTAAAGATGATATTTTTATTTTTCTCATCCACTTCGTAGTGAATATCCTTTTGCAATATAGGTGCAACCTGAGCCATAATTTGATAAGTTTGAGCCGATTTTTCAAGACGTCCGGAGATTATTAAAGGCGTTCTTGCTTCATCAATTAAAATAGAGTCCACTTCGTCGATTATTGCGTAATTATAAGGTCTTTGAACCAAAGCATCCAAATCGGTCGCCATATTATCCCTCAGATAATCAAAACCAAACTCATTATTAGTACCATAAGTAATATCACATCTATAGGCTTCTTTTTTGCTTTCATAAGAATTATATTCGCCGCTGGATAAAATAACACCTACAGACAATCCTAAAAATTCATAAATCTTGCCCATCCAATCTCTATCACGTTTTGCAAGATAATCATTAACCGTTACAACATGAACTCCCTTACCTGTTAAAGCATTCAAATACGCAGGTAAAGTTGCAACAAGAGTCTTACCTTCACCTGTTCTCATCTCAGCTATATGACCTTCATGAAGGAATATACCGCCTATTAACTGAACATCAAAATGACGTAAATTTAATACACGCTTTCCGGTTTCTCTGACCGTTGCAAAAGCTTCGGGCAATATCTCATCAAGTGCATGCTTTTCAAGTATTCTATCTTGTTTTATATCAGGACTTGTCGGGCGTTTTGATAAAATTTCTTTAAATTCTTTTGTTTTTGCCTTTAACTCTTCGTCGCTTAACTTGGAAAATTGCTCTTCAAGAGCATTAATTCTATCAACGATAGGCATAATTTTATTAATTTTTCTAACATTCGGGTCTTTAAATATTTTTAAAAGTATATCAATTAAAGCCATAAAATCCTCAAGTCTATAATATATTTGCTTTTCAAATATTAACACAAAAATAAAATTTATGACAAATAGGACAACAGGCTATAGCTTAAAGGCGCGAAGTGTAAATTTTTATTAATTAAAATATAAGCTATAACCACTAAAAGCGTAGAATTAGTTAATTGAATACAAAAGAACAACAGCAAAAAACATTAGACAAAAAATTTAAAGCGACTTTTTAAAAACTTAATAAATGCAACTAATACAAAAAATACTGCGATATATTTTTCAGAAAAACCGGGTAAAAAACAATAAAAAAACATATCTTTTTTCAAGATATGTTTTTTTATTGTATAATTTTTTTAACTGACACAACAAAGAGGATTAAAAATGATAGAAGAAAAACAACTGAAAGATACTTTAAACCTTCCTTCAACAACGTTAGCCATGAGAGCTAACGCAGCAAACAGAGAAGTTGAAATACAAAAATTTTGGGAAGAAAATAAAATTTATGAAAAAATGCTTGAAAAAAATAAAAGCAATAAAAGCTTCATTCTTCATGACGGTCCTCCGTATTTAAGTTCCGAAAAAATCCATATCGGAACTGCAATGAATAAAATCTTAAAAGACATAGTCTTAAAATATAAAACTCAACTTGGCTACTATACACCATATATCCCCGGATACGACGCTCACGGATTGCCGATTGAAAATGCTGTAGTTAAAACAATAAAAGGCGGAAGAAGCGCCCTCACTCCTCTTGAATTAAGACAAAAATGCAGAGAATTTGCAGCAAAAAATCTAAAAGGACAAGAAGCAAACTTCAGACGTCTTGGAGTTTTAGGGGATTGGGAACATCCTTATGTAACGATAGCTCCTGAATTTGAAGCAAGACAAATCGAGCTTTTTTGGGATATGTACAAAAAGGGATATATACAAAAAGGTCTAAAACCCGTATATTGGTGTGCAAGCTGCGAAACGGCACTGGCTGAAGCCGAAGTGGAATATGCAGATGTTACATCCGAATCAATATATGTAAAATTTGAAGTTTTAGAAAGTGAAAAACTATATAAAAAAGCAAACATAAATACCGCAAACAAACTATATTCAATAATATGGACAACAACACCTTGGACAATTCCTTCAAATCTGGGAATATGCTTAAATTCAAGATTTGATTATACAATATTTGAATACAACAACGAAAACTTTTTTGTGGCATCCGAATTGTTTGAAAACTTTATCAAAGAAGTTGAATGGGAAAATGTCAAAATTATTGGCACGCTAAAAGGTTCTGAATTTGAGTATTTTAAAGCAAAACACCCTTTATATGACAGAACGTCGTTAATTATTCTGGGAGATCATGTCACGCTTGATGCAGGAACCGGTGCTGTTCACACTGCTCCCGGTCATGGTTTGGAAGACTGGGAAGTAGGTCAAAAATACGGACTTGCAACATTCTCTCCTTTTGATTCTAAGGGCTGTTGGACTGATGAAATTCCGAATTTAAAAGGAATTCCATACTACAAAGGAGATAAAATAGTAATAGAAAAATTAGCCGAATGCAAAGCTTTAATTAAATCGCAAAAAATAACTCACTCTTATCCGCATTGCTGGAGATGCAAAAACCCCGTTATGTATCGTTCTACACCGCAGTGGTTTGTTAAAGTTTCAATGTTTAAAGATAATGCTCTTGAAAATATTAAAAAAGTAAACTGGTATCCTGCATCGGGCGAAAAAAGAATTTCAAATATGGTTGAAAATCGTTCGGAATGGTGCATTTCAAGACAAAGAGCCTGGGGAGTTCCTATTCCGGTTTTATACTGTAAAAAATGTCAAAAACCAATAATAAACGAAGAAACAATTAAAATAATAGTTAATAAATTTAAGAAAGAATCCTCGGATGCTTGGGTTAAATATGAAGCAAGCGAATTTATTCCAAAAGGCACAAAATGCTCCTGCGGATGTGATGAATTTGTAAAAGAAAATGATATTATGGATGTTTGGTTTGATTCGGGCTCATCCTGGAGCGCTGTTGTTGATGCCAGAAAAAATGAATTTCAAACAGACGGCTCGGAAGTTTTACCTACTGACATGTATTTGGAAGGTTCAGACCAACACAGAGGATGGTTCCAGTCTTCATTATTAATTGCAAGCGCAACAAAAGGTATTGCGCCATACAAAAACGTATTAACACATGGTTTTGTACTAGACGGCGAAGGCAGAAAAATGTCAAAATCTTTAGGAAACGTTGTAGCTCCGCAAGAAATAATAAAAATATATGGTTGCGATGTCTTAAGACTCTGGGCAGCCAGCGTTGATTACAGAAACGACGTTAAAATCGGAGACAATCTCATCAAACAACTTGTTGAAGTATTCAAAAAAACAAGGAATACAATAAGATTTCTGCTTGGCAATTTATTTGATTTCGACCCTCAAAAAGACTATGTTAAATATGAAGACCTTGAAGAAATAGATAAATTTGCTCTTTCAAGACTTGCAAAATTAATTAAAAATGTAGACAGTTCGTTTGAAACTTATGAATTTTACAAATACTTTCAACATCTTCAAAATTTTGCAAGTACTGATTTAAGTTCTTTTTATCTTGATATTGTAAAAGACAGATTATATACAAAAGGTAAAAAATCTCTTTCAAGAAGGGCTTGTCAGACTGTGATGTATGAAATTTTGCACACTTTATTAAAAATTCTTGTTCCTGTCATGCCTCATCAAGCTGAAGATATATGGCTCAACATGAATGAAAAACTAAAGGACAAAGAAAGTGTTCTTCTTTGCGATTGGGCAAAAGCAAAACCTGAGTGGGAAAATGAAGCTCTTGATGAAGAATTTTCCAAATTATTAAAAACAAGAGAGATAGTCTCAAGAGCAATTGAGCCTTTACGTTCAAACGAACCAAAAACAATTGGCTCATCTCTTGAGGCGGACATTATAATTACATCAGACGATAGAGAAAAAACAGCTCTGCTTAAAAAATATTCTAAGCTATTGGGTGATTTATATATAGTTTCTCATGTTTATACTGAAGAACAAAATGATGAAATTTTAAATGAATACACAGCAGATGATTACACCGTTAAAGTAATAAAAGCAAAAGGCGAAAAATGTGCCCGTTGCTGGAAATACAGAGAACTGAACGAAAACGGCATTTGTGAAGATTGCAGAGAAGCAATAGAAAGTTAATAGTTAAACAGGAGAAAAAAAATGGATTTAAAAGGCTCAAAAACAGAAGCGAATTTACTTGAAGCTCTAAAAGGCGAATCAACAGCCCGCAACAAATACACATATTATGCAGCTCAAGCAAAAAAAGACGGATATGTCCAAATGGCAAGAATATTTGAAGAAACTGCCAATAACGAAAAAGAACATGCAAAAATTTGGTTCAAATTATTGCACGAAGGAAAAATCCCCTCTACAGAAGAAAATTTAAAAGATTGTATTGCAGGCGAAAACTACGAACATGTTTCTATGTACCCTGAATTTGCACGTGTTGCAAGAGAAGAAGGATTCGATGAAATTGCAAGACTTTTTGAAGGTGTAGCAACTGTTGAAGCTCATCATGAAGCAAGATATCAAAAATTGCTTGATAATTTAAAAAATAATAAAGTCTTTAAGCGAGAAGAAAAACAACAATGGGAATGCGGCAACTGCGGTTTCAGATTAAATTCAACCGATGCACCTGAAATTTGCCCCGTATGTGCGCATCCAAAGGCATATTTCTTTATTCAAGAAAATAACTTTTAAAAAAGGAGCAAAACGCTCCTTTTTTAAAATTCAATCACTACAAATTCAAACGGTAAATATACATAATTCTTTATTATCATATTGTAAATATATCAATGTTTGCTCAATTATTTATTACACAAGTGTTTTAACAAAAGTTCAGTTACAATTTGATTTAAAATTACAATATCTTGTATATTAAAAAATATGACAGACAAAAATTTAAAAATTATACTGGGCATTTTAATATTTATTTCTTTATTAGTTTTTGGAACATTTTATATCTATACCTGCAATAAAAATTCCGAAAGATTATACAAGCAAGGTATGAATTTTTACAATGAAAAAAAATATTCCGATGCTTATTATAATTTTAAACAAATTAAAAAATTCTCAAACCTATACGAACTTTCCTTGTTGAAACAATTTCAATGCGCAAATAATTTATCCGACAAAAAAACAGCCCTTATAAAACTAAATGAACTTACAAGAACCGTAAAAGACAAAAACATCCGACCGTACGTTCTATACAATGAAGCGTTGTTTTCAAAAGAATTAAACTCAAACACTCAATCTCAACTATATAAAAAATATAAATATATTTATGAAAATTATCCTAAAAACGACTTTGCTATAGCAAGTGCTTTTAAAATAGCTGAAATAATAGAAACCAAAGACAAATCAAAAGCAAAAGAAAAATATATAGAATATTTAAAATATGCTCCTACCGGCAAATTCGCACAAACAGCGCTTGTAAATTTATCAACCAATAAATCATATTTAACTTCTAAAGATTATGAAGTTATTGCTTCTGCATATCTTCTCAACAATAATTATGAGCAAGCACTGAAAACATATTCAAGCACTGAATTTCATAATAACTGGTATAACATCTCTAAATGCTACAGAGGTTTAAAAGATTACAATAGTGAAAAGAATACTATTTTAAAAGGATTACAGCTAAAAAAAACGGATGTGGAAGAAAAAGAAATTAATTATTCAATAGACAGACTTATATCAATAACAAATTCGGATAAAATTTCTATATTACAAGAACTGTATACAAAAAGCAAAGATACGGCAGCATACGCTACAATATGCTATAAACTTGCAGAAAATTCCACATCAATTAGAGCAATCAAATTATATGAATCAGTAGTAAATGACTGTCCGGATTCAATATGGGCATCTAATTCTCTTTGGGAACTTTTTTGGTACAACTACAGGCTATCAAGATATAAAATTTGCGAAAATCTCGCAATAAAACATAAACAAATGTATTCAAACACGCAAGATGCTCCAAGAGTAGCATATTGGAGAGGAAAAGTATATCTGAAACAAAAAAAGAATCAACAAGCCAGAGAAATATTTTACGACATAATAAACAACTATCCGCTCAGCTATTATTCATTTTTATCAGCAAGACAATTAAAAATGTCAAAAGCAAAAAAAATGATAGTAAAAAAACCCATAGCAAAATATAATATCAATACCATAAATAATATATTGTTCAAAGATAAATTATTACTAACATTGGCTAACTACAATGATTTTGAAACAATTGACGAACTTAAAATACAAAACGAATACATTAAATCTTGGGTTTTAAATAAAGAAGAAAATTATCCAAAATCAATAACTACAGTCAAAAAAGAATTAAACAGAAAACTTAATCCAAAACAAGATAATAATGAAATAACAAGCGAAAATCAAAGAAATGATGAAAGCGAAAAAGGAGAAATCAAATTTTCAAATTACGAACTTAAACTGATGTACCCTGTTTTATTTGAAAAAGAAATTAATGAAACAGCTAAAAAATATAAACAAAGTCCTTATTTATTTTTAAGTTTAATAAGAGAAGAAAGTCATTTTGACAAAAATGCAAGAAGCTCTGCAGGTGCAATCGGACTAAGTCAAATAATGAAAGACACAGCAAATTTTATTGAAAAACAACAAGTGTCAAACGAAACCTTACTAAATCCGAAAAAAAATATAGAAATCGGATTAAAATATTTTAAATATCTTGTGGACTATTTTAATGAAAATGAATTTTTAGCCATCATTTCCTATAACGCAGGACCCGGAAATATTGATAAATGGTTGAAAAATCCTGTAATTGGCTCAGAAGAAATTGATGTTTTTGTTGAAAATATACCATATCTTGAAACAAAAAACTATATTAAAAAAATACTATCATCTTATTGGGTATATTTAAATATTTATTCACCAAAAAATAAATAAATACCTGCTCAGAGGAGCAGGTATTAAATATGAAAATTACACTTTACAAATAATTCTATGCTTTAAACTTGTTTAAAACTTCGTTTGCAGCATTTTTAACCGCTTCATCGCCGGATTTTAAAGATTCAGCCAAGACTTTTTGTACCGCTTCTTTATCTCCCGGTTCTGCAACGTATTGAAGAGCTTGAATTGCAGCAACCTTAACTTCAGGTCTTGAATCGTTATTTATAATATTTACAATATCATTGTAACCAATTAAATCTTCAATTTTTAAAGAATTAATAGGTTGTTCACCGTTTTTCTTTTGGGTTTCAATATATTGGTTAAGTTCATCTCTTTGTAATTTTTGAATCATTGCCAATGTATAAAGGGCAAAAATCCTGTTTCTGTTAGCCATATCCCTTGGTGATAATTCATTCAAAAGGGCTGTTTCTTCATCAGTTAATTTTTCACCTTTTTCGCTCTTTTTTGCTATATCTATTTGTTTTTGAGACGGGCCTTCAAGGGCATTTGTATCTTCTTTTATTATATCAACCAAACCTTGCATTACCGGCTCAGAGACAACTTGAAGAGCTACTTCCGGAGCATCTTGAGCACATTTAGCAATTTTATTTATTGCATCCAATCTCACATTTTGATCGGAATTTTTTAAACCGCCAACCAATTCATCAACATTAACTTTTTCAGCTTCAGGTTTTTCTTGTTTAACTTCCTCAACAGATTTCTCAGGAGCTTTAGCTTCTTCCATAACGCTTTCCGGCATTACTTGAGGAGCCGGAGCAGCAACTACTTGAGGTGTTTGCACTACTTGCGGCTGAGTTACAACATAAGGTTGATAGTATGTTTCTTGCGCTTGAGGCATTTGGTACATTTGCGCTTGAGGCATTTGGTACATTTGCGCTTGAGGCATTTGGTACATTTGCGCTTGAGGCATTTGGTACATTTGCGCTTGAGGCATTTGGTACATGGAAGGTTGAGAAACCATAGCCTGTTGTTGTATACCTTGCGGAGCAGAGCCGTATGCCTGAGGATTAAAAATATTGATACTAACTGCATTTGCACCATTTGGTTGTGGGTATTGAGGTGTAAATTGAGTATAATTTGGTTGAATCATTTATTTCTCCTTTTTGTTTGTGTAATCTTCACACAATTCCTTAACGTATGTAAATAAAAATAATTGCTATTTTTATTATTTTTTTTATCTTTTTTTTGTAAAACCTTGTTTAAACAAGGGATTTTCGGATTTACAATCCTTTACATTATTCCAAATAATCCGTTCTCTGGAATATACCGGAAGAATTTCTGATAAAATCATATATTTCAACAATTGCCAATCCGACTGCACTCAAATTCGACATAACTTTACTTTTAACACAAATCGCAACAGCTGACAATGCAAAATTAGGTATATATCGTGTCGCAGATTCGGCTAATCCTTTAAAATAACCTCTTATTCTTGCTGTAAACTCGGTTATTCCGCCAAGAAAATTATTTTTCAGCAGCCAATTTTTTCTTCTGGCATCTTTATAGGATACTCTATCTGCTTTTTGCGTGCCGATAGCACAAGAAATAAATGAATCTCCGGAAGCCCTTGCATATTCATTATTTGCATATATCATACCTGTCCTGTGCATATCAGTCAAACAAGAAAGAAGGCTTACACCGCCTGCGAGTTTAGATACCGTTGTCATTTTTCACCTGCTTCCTTTTTTTCTACAGCTTCCGGAGCGGAAAGTTTTAACAAAATCTTAGATGCAAGCAATGAATCCTGTCCCATCTTGTCTTTATTTGAATTTTGTATTTCTTTTAATATTTGAACTGTTTCATCATTTCCAACACTATAACCGGTTTCCAAAATTGTCAAAGCTAAAAATCTTACGGTTGCGGAACTATCTCTTAAAGCCTTGTTCAACAAAGGAATTAAAGAAGGATTGTCTTTTCTGTTTTCATCTTCTTTAAATCTCTGTAAAAGTTCATTAACTCCGATTAATCTTATCTTAGGATTATCACTGTTCATATAATTTTCCAAAGATTTAACATAATCATCAGTTAAAGGAACAATTGTTTTCTTTTTCTTTTCTTCTTTATTTTCAGTTTTCTTTTCTGTTTTGTTATTTTCTACATTAAAATTATTTTTAACGTTTGTATCGCTAACAGCCTTCAAATTATCCGGTATTGCGGCTGTAGGCTGTTTTACCATATTATTATAATTAATTGGATAATATGGCAAGTTAGGCATTGGATTTGCCCCGTACATAGAATAAAAACCATTCGGATAAATCAAAGAATTCTGAGCCTGCAAAGGATTACAATTACTTCCGCTACCATAAGAAGTAGGAGAATAAATATTAATACTGACCGCATTTGGATTTAACTGAGGCGGACATTGCTGTAAATTTGAAGTATTTAAGAAATTTTGTTGCATAAATATTCCCTTACTATAGAATAAAAAACAAAACCATAAAAAAATTGCCTGCAGAAATTAAAAAATATTAAAAAGCTTAAAGCATGACTAAATATTTATGATAATATTATATAGAGATTAAGGAGATAAAATGTCAGATTATAAAGATAAATATGAAATGGTAATCGGTTTAGAAGTTCATGCTCAACTTAAAACCAACACAAAAATTTTTGCAAGGGAAGGGTGTGAATTCGGAAAAAGTCCAAATACGGAAACCTCAACAGTAACTCTTGGCATGCCCGGCGTTTTACCTGTTTTAAACAAAGAATGTGTTAATATGGCAATTTTAACAGGTCTGGCATTACACTCAACTATTCCAAACCGTTGCAAATTTGACAGAAAACAATATTTTTACCCTGACCTTCCAAAAGGATACCAAATATCTCAATATGATGAACCAATTTGCCAAGGGGGATGGGTACAAATTTCTAATAAAAAAATCGGAATTACAAGGGCTCATTTAGAAGAAGATGCCGGAAAGCTTGTACACGCAGGAGCTGCAGGGCTATATGGCTCCAGCTATTCTCTTGTTGACCTAAACAGAGCAGGCACACCGCTATTGGAAATAGTATCCGAACCTGATATGCGCTCAAGCGAAGAAGCAAGAGAATATGTTGAAACCTTAAGAAATATTCTGAAATACATTGGCGTTTGCGACGGCAATCTTGAAGAAGGCTCAATGAGAGCAGATGCAAATATCTCAATTCGTCCCATAGGACAAAAAGAATTTGGCACACGTGCTGAAATTAAGAATGTTAACAGCTTCCGCTCATTGGTAAGAGCACTTGAGTATGAATTTGTTCGTCAGGCTGAAATTATTGAAGAAGGCGGAGAAGTTGTACAAGAAACAAGACTTTGGGATGACGCTTCAGGCACAACCTCTTCTATGAGAGGCAAGGAAGATGCACATGACTACCGTTATTTTCCAGAACCTGATTTAATGCCATTAGAAATTTCAAAAGAATGGATTGAAGAAATTAAAAACAAAATGCCCGAGCTTCCTGATGAAAAAATAAAAAGGTATCAAGCTGCAGGTTTAAGCGAATACGACGCAAACGTTTTAGTTGCTCAAATGGATATGGCATTATATTTTGATGAATTATTAAAACAAAATATTGACGCTAAAACCGCTTCTAATTTTCTAATGGGAGAAGTGGCAGCATATTTAAAAGAAGAAAAGATTTCGATTAATGAATCAAAATTGACCATTGAAAACTTTGCAAAACTTTTAAATTTACTTAAAAAAGGTACGATTTCAAATAATATAGCAAAAGCTTTAATTATAGATATATTAAATACAGGAAAAGATGCTCAAACTCTTGTCGAAGAAAAAGGCTTGTCGGTAATTTCAGATGAAAGTTCAATATTACCCATAGTACAAAAAATTATTGCTGATAACCCTGAACAAGTTGCAGCATACAAAGGCGGAAAAGATAAATTATTCGGATTCTTTGTAGGACAAGCGATGAAAGAAACAAAAGGCAGAGCAAATCCTCAATTATTAAATAAATTATTAAAAGACGAATTGAACAAATAAATCTTTTATAGTAATATTATTTTATGATAATTGAATAACTTGCCGATGTGGCACTCTGCCGAGAAAAATGCGAACCGTTGAGCATTTTTCGAGAGGGCAAAAGCTTAAGCGATTGCTTCGCCACATCAGACAAAACAAAAAACTAAATTGATAATTGAATAACTTGCCGATGTGGCACTCTGCCGAGAAAAATGCGAACCGTTGAGCATTTTTCGAGAGGGCAAA
>CALVAW010000010.1 GCA_944325655.1 Candidatus Gastranaerophilales bacterium | reverse complement strand
TGAGAAGAGTCATCTTGATATAATAAAACAAAAGACCCGTCTTGTGCGGGTCTTTTTGGTTTATTTACCCTGGATGCGATTCGAACGCATGACCTACTGCTTAGAAGGCAGTTGCTCTATCCAGCTGAGCTACCAGGGCAAAAACTTATTAAACTTTCAACCATTGGCGGATAAACCACCAATAAACTACAATTTCATCATATCAAATAAAATATTTCTTGCAAGTTTTTAATACAATAAACTAAATCAAAGGTATATCAATAACAAAAACTGTTTTATATTCGGAATACCCCTCTATATCACCACTTTCAAAAGAAATTCTGCCTTTATGTTTTTCAACAATTTTTCTGCAAATTGCAAGTCCTAATCCCGTACCTTGTCCTTTTTTCTTTGTCGTAAAACCTGCAGAAAAAATTTTCTTTTTATCTGCTGTTTTAATCCCCGTACCGTTATCAAAAATACTTATTCTTAAAAATTCATCTTTAATTTCAGTTTTAAGCATAATCTTGCCGCAATATAAAGAATCATTCGCTTTTTTTTCTTCAATTGAATGGACGGCGTTCATAAGTATATTCAAAAATACCTGATTTAACATATTGGGATAACAATTTACATAAGGAATATTGCCGTAATTTTTAATAATTTCAATACCTTTTTTAGTTTTATGTCTTATCAATTCAAGAGTTAAATCCAATTCCTCATTAATATTTGCCTCTTGTTGAACAGTTTCATCCAAACGAACAAATCTTTTCAATGATTGAACAATATTTGTTATACGTCTGATGGCTTCTTTATCTATACCGTTCATTTCCTTTAAGATATCAAGATTATTTTCATTAAAATTGCTAAAAAGTTTTTCCATCATCTCATTATTGGCGCTTATTGCCCCCAAAGGAGTGTTAATTTCATGTGCAACCGAAGCAATTAATTGTCCTAATGAAGCCATTTTTTCGGAATTTATCAACTGAAGTTGAGTTTCTTTTAACTCTTTTATAGCAGATTCTAATTCTTCTTTTTTTTGAGATATTTGATGAAATAAACTTGCCTGAACCAAAGATGACGTAATAACCATAGAAATACCCGTCAACAATTCTCTTTCAAGGGCAGTTATTTCTTTTTTTGGAGTGAAAACAACAGCTATTCCAAATAATTGTGAATTTTTAATTATAGGCATAATAATTCTTATTGTTGAATTTAATAGTGGAATACAAGCACCTTCGTGTTCTTTTATGCATGTTTGAATTGAAATTTCTCCATTATGTAATTCATCGGTTAAAGTTTTTGAATAAACAATCTCTTCACCAATTTGAGGTGCATAAACTTCAGGATATGTATATTTAATTATAAAATCATTTTTATTATACTCAGCAAAATAACTCTTACTTGCACCAAAAACTATACTCAATTCTCTTAAAGATTTTTCAATAAGAGTTTTTATATCAAGCTCATTTTTAATACTTATTGAAATTCTGTTCAATAAAGCCATTTTAACAGCCTGATTTTGAGCCTTTGAATTTGTTGAAGCAAATTCAACGTTTTGAATTCTCAAACGCTCATTTTCTTCTTTCAATTTTTCTGTTCTTAATTCATCGGTTATATCGTAAAAATAAACAATTCTATATCTTTTAACACTAAAAGCTTTTATCATAAAATGATAGAATTTATCTTCATCTTTTTGATAAGTTGCAAATGTTGAAAAATTAACATCTTTTTTTATAGCACTAATAGGCGGGCAATATGTCTTTAAATCTTCAGACTTTAAAAAGCACATCTGATAAGAAAATTTATAGCTTAATTTTGTTAAACATTCATACCCTTGGGAATTGTTAAAATCACCAAAAATTTTCTTAAAAGACAAATTATGATATAAAATATTTTGTTTTTTATCATAAATAATAATAGGCTCTTCAAGATTATGATAAAAATTTATTAAAGCATTACTCATAGCTTAATTAAATTATAATTCATCTGTTTCTTTTTTTGTATAAAGTCCGAAAGGAAGCGGATTAAAAGATGCAAGCTCGCCTTTTAAAATAAAAACTTGCTTATTTAAAGTATTTACCTGCTGACGCAAATTTTCATTTTCGGTTTTAGCACGAATTAATTCAACTATAATCTCATCAAAACCGTCCATTTTTTCACTGAGTATTTCACTCATTTTTGCTACTAAATTATTTTCAAATCTCTCCATTTGTGCCTGAAGATTAAAAAGAGGATGAGAAGAACTCATAGGCAAAACCGTTTCGCTTTTAATTCTGTTTTTTGCTTTTGTTAAAAAATTAATTTTTTTATCGGGATTTGTTATTTCTTCGCTTTTTTTATCTTCATTAAGCTCAATTTTATTTTCAACAGACATAGAATTCATTTCTTGAATTTCTTTAGATTTTGAATAAAGTTCCTTAATTTTCTTTAAAGTATCTACATCGCTTTTGGTGAAATAAGCATTCCCCATAGAATCCGTTTTTGGTTTTAAACATGCCTTTTTACATAGTTTAACCACTTCTTCAATACTACTATTTAAAATTATTTCCAACTCTTCAACGTTAACTTTTTCCTCAACTGCAAGTTTTTGAACTGTATTATACAACGAATCCTGCACGGAATCTCCCCTTTTATATCAACCAATTACTCATACAAATTATTATAAAATAATAATTTAAAAAGGTAAAATATATTTCAAATTTTTCATAAAATGTAATATTTTATAACAAAATTTAAAATATTTTATATTTATTTTGTTAAAAAAATATAAAATAATTGTAATTAATAATTTTTCATGTAAAGAATATTATTATAAATAACGGAGTTTGTTTTATGAAAAAAAATCTATTTAAAGCTTTTACCTTAGCTGAAATTATGATTGTTTTAACTATAATCGGAATTTTAACTGCTATATTACTTCCTATAGCATTTCACAGCGCACCTGATGAAAATGTTATGAAATTTAAAAAAGGCAATAATACATTGGGTACTGTTATAAGAGAGCTTGTTAATTCGGATAAATACTATGCTGATGGTGACTTAGGTAAAATGCCGGATGGCAATTTAGTTAGTTCTGCAACATATTTTTGTGAAACATTTGCGGATGTTGTAAGCACAAAAGAAACTGATTGTACAGATAAAGACGAAGGGGTTGACAATGCTCATTTGCATATTTCATTAGTAAACGGTGTAGATAATACAAAAGATTTAAAAAAAGATGCAGATGATTTTTGTAAAAAATATTCTAAACAAGAAATCATATTATCTGATGGTATTATTTTTTATGAAGTAAGCCCGCATCACCATTTTGCTTGTAAGTATAAAGATACCGGCAAAAGGCTTTTTGGAAACCCTGGCGGTTGGGATTCCAATTCTACTTTTGATTTAATTTATAAAGTTTTTTGCATGGATATAGACGGTATTGATAAAGGCGAAGACCCCTTCGGATATGGCATTAGAGCTGACGGAAAAATACTTCTCGGTGCAAGAGCAGAAGAATGGCTTCAAAAATCAATTCAAAAAGGTGAATAATTTAATAAAAAAATTATCAAAATATATTCTTTAATGTTAAAAAATATAAATGATTTTCTGTAACGGAATATTATTAAATAACCAAAACTCCTTTTCATTTAATTTAAGTATAATATAATTTTAGTAAGGAGTATAAAATGGAGCATAAAAAAGGCTTATTTATTAGTTTTGAAGGAATTGACGGTTGCGGAAAAACAACCCAATTAGAACTTTTAAATAAATATTTAAAAGAAAAAAACTACGAAACAATTGTCACCTTCGAACCAGGAGATTGCGAAATCGGAAAAAATTTAAGACAAATCCTTCTTTTTCACAAAGGTTTTGTTTCTGATATTGCAGAAATGTTTTTATATCTTGCAGACAGAGCACAACATATAGAAGAAATCGTAAATAAAAACGTCAATGAAGGCAAAATTGTTCTTTGTGACAGATGTATTGATTCAACTGTTGCCTATCAAGGATACGGAAGAGAAAAAAACATTGAACAAATAAACTTATTAAATGAAATTGCAACAAAAGGGAAAAAACCTGATTTAACTTTTATATTCGATGCGGATATAGAAACAGCTCAATTAAGAGTCGGCAAAAACAAAGACAGAATGGAAAAAGAAGGTAGTGAATTTCATAGAAAAGTACGTGAAGGATACCTTCAATTAGCTAAAAAATATCCGGAAAGAATAAAAGTTATAAATGCAAATCAAAGCATTGAAAAAGTTTTTGAAGATTTAAAAAAAATAATTGATGAAATTTTATGATAAAAATTTTTAAAATATTTTTAATTTCTTTTATTATCTTTTGCACAAAAGCAAATGCAAACTTATTGTGGAACATTCAAGACGGAATAAATGAAATTCAAAAAAACAATTTTAATAGTGCAAAAACTTTCTTTATAAACTACACCATAAACAACCCCAATGATGAAAACGGATATTGGTACCTAGGAACAATATATAAAAAACTTTCAGACAAAAAAAATTCAACAAAATACTTTAAAAAATCTTATGAAATAAAAGCTGCAAAACAAAGCATGGAAAAAATAACCTTTGAAGATGAAAATGTTAACATAGAAGACTATTTTGATATGTCCGCAATGTATTATGAAACGGGAAATCTTAAAGAAGCAAATTTCTATGCGGATATGATGCTTAAAATTGACCCAAAATCACCAAGTGCATATTTCATCAAAGCCAAAATAGCTCTTGTGGAAGGGAACAAGGATGAAGCAAAAAAATACCTTTCTAAAGCAATTATTTTCAATAATGAACTATTAAAAACAAACCTTGCAAAAGACCTGCAAATAAATTCCATACCCGAAACGACAAAAGAAATATACTATATGCTGGCTCTTGAAGCATACTACAGCGGACAAATCAATGAGGCTGAAAAAAATTTAAAAGAATATTTAAAAATTGAAAAAAATGCGGAAATATACAATTTTTTAATAGATTGTTATATTAAAAAAAATGATATAAATTCCGCAAAAATAATTCTTGAAGAATACAAAAAAACATTTGATGACAATAATTTAAAAACAAATCTCTTGGAAGCAAAAATATATTTTCTTGAAAATAATAAAGAAAAACAAATTGCAAACTTATTAAAAGCATATAAAATTAATCCAAATAATTTAGCGGTACTTATGGAATTAGGTAATTTTTATTTAGATAAACAAGATTATGAAAATGCAAAAAAATATTTTGAAACACTTATAAATGTAAATGACTCTTATTATGAGGCGTATTTTGGATATATTTATGCTCTAATTGAAACCGGAAATCTGCAAAAAGCAATCTCTTTAACAAGAAAAGCGGCAACAATAAACCCAAAATCAAGTGATAACGAATACCTTCTTTCAAAAATATGTTATAAAGAAGCAAATTTCAAAGAAGCGCTTGAATACATTAATGAAGCCTTTAAAAAAGGTGAAAATCCAAATTACTATTTTGAAAAAGCAAAAATTGAATATTATCTGAAAAATTATGAAAAATCTTTAGCGAATCTGAATAAAATTTCAAAAGATGATATACAAAAAGAAAAATACTACATTAAAAATTATATAAAATTAAATGATACAAAACAGCTGCAAGAATTTGCAAATAAAAAACTTTCGCTTGACAAAAATCCAATAATATATAAATATATTTTATATATTTTATACAAATTACAAGGCGATGAAAAAAATTCATTATCTCAACTGGCTCAAATAAAAAAAATCAAACCCGCCACACCGGAAGAATACATTGATTTGTCCGAAATAATTTTTGAAACTGAAAATATAAATTCAGCAATAAAAATTCTTAATAATGCTATTAAAAGATTCCCAAATCATTATGAATTATTTTCTCAAAAAATAAAACTGTATTATCTGGCAGGTGAAACCGAAAAGCTAAAAGAAACAATTGAAAAAACTCAAAAACAATACAACTAAATTAGCCGACTCGGGTAATATACAAACAGCAAGTTGTTTAATATCATAGCCTTGAGACTGAACAGGAATGAGAGCTGATATGAAAACAATCACCTTATATATAGTTGAAGATTATTTACTCACCAGAATTGCTCATAAAAGATATTTTGCTAATGATGAAAATTTTAAAGTCATAGGCGATTTTCAAAATGCTGAAGAGTGCTTAAAAAAAATGGAAAAAATACAAGCCGATATAATACTTATGGATATAGAATTGCCTAAAATAAACGGTATTGAAGCAACTAAAATAATAAAAGAAAAATATCCCAAAACAAAAGTTATAATGTTTACTTCTTATGAAAATGAAGAACGGGTATTGGCATCACTCGCTTGCGGTGCTTGCGGATACATACTGAAAAACGGTAGCGAAACAGATTTAAAAAAAGCCATAAAAATGGTTGCAGCAGGGGAATTTTGGATGGATCTGGAAATTGCAAAAATGGCTTTTTCCTACATTCCCATTCCAAATATAAAAGATTTAGAAAATTTATACGAAAATAAAAAACTCAAAAACAGCTTAACAGAAAGAGAATTAGAAGTATTAAAACTTTTAATAGACGGCAAAACCAATTCTCAAATAGCAAAAGAAATTATAGTTTCAACAAACACCGCAAAAGCCCATGTGGGAAATATATTAAATAAACTCGCGGTTACAGACAGGGTTCAAGCAGCAGTAAAAGCAGTGAGGGCAAATTTATTCTAATTAAACGAGGAAAAAATGTTTTTTAAAAAAAAACTCATAAAAAAAATAAAAAATAAAATAAAACAAATAAAAAGCAGGTACAATGAAAAACTTCAAAAAGAAAGAAACAAATTTACCTGCATTTTAAACCATGATATAAAAACACCTCTTTTAGCACAAATTCAAAGCCTTGAATTAATTTTAAAAGAACGTTTCGGAAAAATAAATGACTCTCAAAAAAATATTTTAAATGAAATTTTAAATTCCAATTATTTTTTATTTGAAATTGTCTCAAATGCTGTATTTTTAGCAAAATACGAAAATGAACAACCTAAATTAAAATTAGAAAACATTGACATACTTGAACAAATTGAAGATTGTTGCAACATGATTAAAAATTTTGCTCAAGAAAAATCACAAAAAATAATTATCAAAACCAATAAAAAAAATGAAATAAAATTAAAAGCAGACAGGTTGATGATACAAAAAATAATCTTTAATATCTTGTCAAGTTCCATTTCATACGGTTTTGAAAAAAGCAACATTGAAATTACGGTTAAAGAAAGCAAAAATTCTATTTCATTTTGCACAAGAAATAAATCTATATATATGACAAAAGAAAAAATAAACAGTTTATTTGAAGACAAAAAGAACTTATGTGATTTTAACCAATTAGGTATGAGTTTAAATTTAAATATTGCAAAAAAATTAATTAACGCACACAAATGGAACATTATTGCGGAATCAAAAAAAGATAATTCATCAACCTTTGGATTTGTTGTAAAAAAATAATTAAATTCATATATAAAACAATTAAATTTCTTGATAAAAGCATACTTTTGTAGTATTTTTAAATTGTACAGAGTTTTAAAATAAGGGTTAAGGATTAATTATGGTTAAAAAACTTATCACTCAAGACACCAGAATGTTCTTGACGGGTAATGAAGTTATAGCCTATGCAGCAAACGCTGCTGAAGCTGAATTTATGTACGGATACCCGATTACACCTCAAAACGAAATAATGCATACATGGTGTAAACTATTACCGAAAACCGAAGCAGGTTTTTTGCAAACAGAAGATGAAATTTCTGCGGGCTTTTCAACTATCGGAGGTATTTTAGCAGGAAAACGCGCATTCACAGCAACTGCAGGCCCCGGTAATGTTATTATGCAAGATGCTCAATCAATGGCAGAAATGATGAGAATTCCTTTTGTTTGTGCGGTTATGCAAAGAGGTGGTCCTTCAACCGCTACGGTAATATATGCTCAACAAGAAACCCGCTTAACATGTTTTGGCGGAAACGGCGAAGGCTTTAGAATTGTTTATTCTACAGCAGGGCACCAAGATTTATACGATTATATGATTAAATCCTTTAATACTGCTTGGAAATACCGCTTCCCGACATTTATGCTGGCAGATGGTTATCAAGGTAAAATGAGAGAACCCGTTACATTATATGACCCTGCTTCAAGAGGCATTAAAATGGAACCAACTCCTGCAGCCCTCAGAGCTCCCGGAAAAATCGGAATTGACAGAGAAGCAAATCATTTAAGAAATACATTTAATCTTGAAGAAGAATTAATGGAACATCTTGATCAATATCAAATTGACTACGATAAAATGAGCAAAGAAGTAGAAGAATATCTTGAATACAAAGCGGAAGATGCTGAAGTTTTAGTTATTGCTCATGGTATAGTAGCACGTTCTGCTATGACAGCTGTAGATGAATTAAGAGCAAAAGGCATAAAAGCCGGTCTTTTCAGACCAATTACTATAAGACCTTTACCTGTTGAAGCAATGAGAAAAGCTGTTAAAAGAACAAAACAAGTTCTCTTTACGGAATCAGCAAACGGACAGCTTGCTCAAATGTGTTTGGAAAAATTATACGGACTCACAACACCTTATCAAACATTATTCAAAATGGGTGTAGGTGTAACAGGTGACGATATTGTTGCTAAAGTCGAATCAATGGTTCGTGAAATGGCAAGCGTATAAATGATTGATGAGGAAACAAAATGATAACTACTTTAGATGTAAAACCTGATTTAGCAAAAGCTCAAAATGCACAAGCCGGTGCAAGCAAATTTTGCCCCGGATGCGGTCATGGCATGATTTTAAAAACGTTAGCTAAATCAATAGATGAACTTGAATTAAATGAAAGAACAGTTTTTGGATGTGACATAGGATGTTCTTTATTATCTTGGAACTATATGAACCTTGATTCCGTCCAAACACACCATGGAAGAACAACACCCGTTATATACGGAGTTACAAGAGCTAACCCCGGAACAGTCGGAATAGCATATATGGGCGATGGCGGCGGCTTGGCAATAGGTGCACAACACCTTGTTAACGCAGCAACAAGAAGCGAAAATATTTTGGTTATTGTTGCAAATAATACAAATTATGGTATGACAGGCGGACAAATGAGTCCTACTACAATGCCCGGACAAAAAACGGAAACCACACCCTATGGTCGTGATTGCGAGGTTACCGGACGCCCTGCAAAAGCAGCTGAACTCGTTGCAGCCATTGCTGATCCTGAAAAATCTTATGTAGCAAGAGCTTCCGTTTCTAATTTAAGAAAACTTTCAAGTGTTATGAAAAAAGCTTTGAAAAATACTGCTATGGGCGGATATTCTTTTATTGAAGTCCTGTCTGTTTGTCCTTTGAATTGGAGAACAAACAATGTTGACACTTGGGGCAGATTAAAAACAATGGAAGAATATTTTGAAGTAAAAGAATTTCTTGTAAGAGAAGGATTGGAGTAATAAAATGGCAAGAACAAAAATAGTTTTAGCAGGCGAAGGCGGACAAGGCGTTCAATCAATTGCAAAAATCCTTGTCGAAGCAGGTTA
This sequence comes from Candidatus Gastranaerophilales bacterium, assembly GCA_944325655.1. Taxonomy (GTDB): domain Bacteria; phylum Cyanobacteriota; class Vampirovibrionia; order Gastranaerophilales; family Gastranaerophilaceae; genus RUG14156. Next base: position 41,539 of record CALVAW010000010.1, on the reverse strand, counting down.
TGAAGCAGGAAAAGAAATTCTCTATATACCAAATTTTGGTGTTGAACAACGTGGCGGGGTTTCTGTAGCTTTTTGTCAAATAGCTGATGAAAAAATCGGTGAACCTCGTTTCGCAAAAGGAGATATTATAATTGCACTTTCAGATAGAGCAATCAAAAGGTGCGAAACATACACTTCAGAAGACTCTGTTGTGGTATATGATTCATCGGTATGTTCAACAAAACCTCAAACAAAGTGCAAAGAAATAATTTCTGTAGAAGCAAATAAAATTGCAAATGAACAATTATCAGCTCGTGTTTTCAATATCATGATTTTAGGTGTTTTATTAAAAGCAACAAATGTCTTAAAACTCGATGATATCAAAAACGCAATGGAGATAGCTCTCGGCAAAAAATTTGCAGCAAAACCCGAACTAAGAGAACTTAACTACAAAGCTCTTGAAATGGGTATGAAAATGATAGATAAGGTTGGTGTTTAATGACAACAGAAAAAAAATATAAAGGTTTTAAAGTTGAAAATGTAGCTAACGGAAAAGCTGATTGGTATATGTTTTCAGAACTTTGTAAAGGTTGCGGACTATGCATGGTAAAATGTCCCAAACAATGTTTAAAATGGTCCAAAGAAGTAGGTTTGTACCAAACCCCTTGCGTTGAACCTGATCCTTCTTTATGTATAGGATGCGGAACTTGCGCAATGGTTTGCCCTGATAGTGCAATCAAGGTAGTCAGAAAATAAAATTAACATAAAATATTAAAAAGCCGAGGATAAAACCTCGGTTTTTTAATAAAAATACTACAACTTCTGTACTTACAAACTCCATTCAATTTTTACATAACCAGGAGCACCATTTCCTCCTTTATAACCGCCGCCGCCTCCGCCGCCGCCGCAGCCGCCATAGCTTGTAGCATTCCCGCCTGCACCTGAACTTCCGGCACCTGCAGAACAATAATTAGCCCCATCTATTGTTGTTTTTCCGCCCGCTGTACCAGTTTTAGAAGTAGTTCTTGCTCCCCCTGTTGAAGCAAATCCACTTACTGATATTGCAGTGGTACTTTTACCATTGGTTATTCTGCCTGCAGCAGTTGCAGTTCCTGTAGTAGTTCCTCCTTCACTTCCAACCCCAAGACCGGGTGCAGTTTGAAGCAAAATAGCACCGGAACTGTTTTTAATCATACTTTGACCGCCTTTGGTGCCATTTGTAGAATTAGTATAAGCTCCGGCAGAATTATATCCGCTTCCGGCAGCTCCGCCTCTTCCACCTGCTCCAACAACTATTGTTATTCTGCCTGTTGCACTAATTTTTTGTTTAGGAACAATAGCTCCGGCTGCACCACCTGAACCACCTATATTAGCTCCTATATATTTAATTCTCATAGCACCAGGTTTACCGTTTCTGCTTATTTCACCCCCGGTACAATAAGCACTGCCAAAAACAGTATTAGAACCTATTCTACCATTAGCACCGCTACCACCATTTGCAGAACCGGCGGTCACACCGCCGCCTCCGCCGCCGCCTCCGCCATAGCCGTACGGAATATCAGTTATAACATCTCCGCCTTTTCCGCCGCCGCCACCACCTGCAACAAGTGAAGCATTTGTAGGCCATAAATAAAATAATGTAGCTCCGCCGCCGCCTCCGCCGCCGCCTGCTCCATCACTACAAAAATGAACTCTTTCACCATCATTATATGTATGCCAATACCCGGAATAAGAACCGCCGCCTCCGCCGCCGTAATAACTTCCATTAGCTCCTCGACTTACGCCTCTGCCTCCTCCGGAACCATTCAACCCACTAATAGGATCATAACCTCCACTTGCAGAGCCATTACACCATAGGCCGCCCTTTCCCCAGCTAGCACCTGAACCACACGAAATTCCGCCTTTTCCGCCGCCTCCGCCATAAGCACAACCACCGGCTTGACCGCCTGTTCCGCCGCCTCCGCCAACCTGAATTTGAGTACTTGTAACATTAGGCATTTGGACTAACACATCTTGATAATACCCACCATTTCCGCCTTTAGTACCATAATCATGATCTCGTGTTGGATTAGGAACGTTTTGTCCGCCTCCGCCGCCGCCTCCGCAAGCTGTAGCTTTAAAATATTTACCTCTTAATTCTGCAGGTACAGCATAAGTAAAAATTCCCGATGAATTAACCGTTACAACATTATTTGCATTAGCAGTAATATTACCATTACCCATAGTAACAAAAGTTTGCGTTTTTTCAACAATGCTGCCTCCGCCGCCTCCGCCGCCGCCTGCAACAAGAGTAGCCGTTAAAGTAGAGCAGCCTTGCGGAATATCAAAGGTATATGTTCCTGCAGTAGTATATTCTTTGCTTCCGGGATTACATATTGCAATACATTCTTTATTTTCGTTAAATTTATAACCTGTTTTACAAGCATTACACTGTGTAGCATTACAAGAACCGCAATTTGGATCATATTGAGTCGAACATGCTATTGAATAACCTGATTCGTTTATAAAATACCCTAAATTTGCCACCATACATTTTTCCGAATTGCAAGTCATGCAACCTTCTCCAAATTTATCATGGCAAGGCATCGTATTTGACGATCCATCACAAAAATAACCGGCTTGACAAGCGGAACAAGTTTTATCGGCAGCTAAAAAATGCGTTATTTTACACATAGTACATTCGTCTTTTGAACAATTAATACAATTATCACCAAACATATTAGTACACATTAATTCAACAACCTGCTCGCCTGAAGCACCGCTTGATATAGTTACGTTTGTTTTAGTTAATCTTTTTGTAACAGTAGGCGCAAATGCTGCAGCAATACAACTTATGGTAATTAAGCTAATCATAAGTTCAACTAAACTAAATGCAAAATTTTTCTTCATATACTCCCTAAAAAATTCTATGTGTTTTGGTTAACAATTACACATGATAATATGGAAAGAATTAAAAAACAACCAATGTAATATTTTTAAATTAAAAATATGCGTACTAATTTAAAAATTTTCAAGCCTTCATTTTTCTTATATCATAAATTAGTCTTGAGCTTGTAACTATTGCAGCAAAAAATAATGCCAAAGCAAGCCCTATCCAATAACCTTCCAATACATATCCTTTATTAAAAGCAAAATATGATCCAAAAGGAATGGCTATCAAAATATACGCCGCAAGCATAGTAAACATAATAATTTTAGTATCTTTAAGTCCTTTTAAAATGCCGACACATGCGCATTGTATTCCGTCAAAAAATAAAAAGCACAAAGCAATTTTAAAAATCTTCTTACACCAAAATAAAACGGAAGGATCATCCGAAAACAAGAAAACAATTTGATTTTGAAATTTTTCAAGAAATATAAATGCAATAATACATATCCCGATAATTAGAAAAATGCTTGCAAAAGCATACCTTTTTATATTGAATTTATCTTTTTTACCATTAAAGTATCCGACTCTTATGCTTGCAGCACTTGAAACAGAAAGTGCAATCATAAAAGTACAATTTGCAACACAAAGAATAATATTATGCACTCCGGCATAAAGCGCAGAAAATTTTCCTATAAGAACAGCTGTTAAATTAAATCCTAAAAATTCAAAAAACATAGCAAGAGAAATTGGAAAACCGGTTTTTAATAAATCTTTGACATATTTTTTTGATTTCTCAAAAGGAACTTTAAACAATGGTAAACAATATAAAATCATCAAAAAAGCTACCAAGCTTTTAGAAATTAATGTCGCAAAAGCAAGACCTTTGACGCCCATTTCCGGTATTTGTATATAACTCAAATTAAATCCGAAAGCAAATACAACATTCAAAATAATATTTAAAACAACCATAAAAAGCATCAAAACATTTGCAAACACAACTTTTTCATAAGCTTGTAAAAATTCTTTTAAAGCAACAAAAACTGCACTTGGAAAAATTGTCCATGCGCATATTTCAAGGTAGATTTTAACAGGCTCATACAATTCATGAGAAAGTCTAATAAAGTTAAGTTTTGCAATTAAAAATTCTATTAAAACAAAAAAAGGCACTGAAACTAAAATAGAAAATAAAAGAGTTAATTTAAAATATCTCTTACTTCTTATATTCGCTCCTCTAAAATTTGATATAACTGGGCTGATACTCATAATCAAACCTATCGCGCCTATTATTGCAGTCATTATTATTGCACTTGCAACGGAAACAGCACCTAAAGCAAGTGTTGAATAACGACCCGCAACAATGGTATCTGCCAAATTAACCAAAATTTGAGAAATATTCCCGCCTAAAATAGGCAAAGAAAGCTTAATTAAATTTAATATAATTTCTTTATAATCATTAAATCTGGTCATAGTTAAAACATTTTATCAGGATTTATTAAATTTTTTACATCCAACAATTTCTTTATTTTTAGCATTAAATCAAAAGCCCCATAATTAAGAGCATCTTTTAAATATTTTTTCTTATGCATACCTATACCATGTTCTGCGGATAAAGTACCGCCAATTGAAATTGCATAATAAAAAAGTTCGTCTTTTAATTTTTCAAAATTTATTTTTTCATTTTCATTCGACAAATCTAAAGCAAAATTAGGATGTATATTGCCATCTCCCGCATGTCCCATAATACAAACAATTATTCCGTATTTAGAAGATATTTCATTTATTTTTTTTATACACTCAACAATTTTTGATTTTGGAACCACAATATCTTCAGTTACAACATTCGGTTTTAACTGTGTAACTGCAGAATATGCGCTTCTTCTGGCACGCCAAATTTCTTCGTTTTCCTCTTGATTTTTTGCCTGAACAATATTAACCGCATCTGATTTTATTAAAATTTCTTTTAAAATATCCTGCTCATATTTTACGCAACTTTTAAAACCATCCAATTCAATCAATAGAACCGCTTCTTTATCTGTTAAAAGTCCGCAAGGGTTAAATCTTTCAATCGTTTTAATCGTATTATTATCAAGCAAATCTAAAGTAGAAGGAATAAAACCAGAATTAATAATATTGTTTACACATTTTGCAGCATTTTCCAAACTATCAAAATATGAAAGAGTTAAAAGCCTTTCTTCGGGTTTCGGAATTAATTTCAATGTCGCTTGAGTAACTATACCCAAAGTACCTTCACTTCCCACAAATAAGCTCGTAATGTTATATCCGGTAACGTTTTTTGCTAAATCTTTGGAAGTTTCAATAATAGTACCGTCTGCCAATACAACTTCGAGATTTATTATATAATCTTTGGTATTGCCGTATTTAAACGTTCTTGGACCTCCGGCACAAAGTGCAATCGCACCTCCTATTGTTGAAACTGCTAAATTTGAAGGATCCGGAGGAAAAAAAAGATTTAACTTATCAAGTTCTTTATTTAAATCTCCTATTACAACATTTGGTTGGACTTTTGCAATTAAATTATTTTTATCGATTTCAATAATCTTATCCATTTTAGAAAAATGAATTACAACAGATTTTTTTGTTAAACGGGTTCCCCCGCAATGATTTGTCCCCTGAGCTCTTGGAACACAAGGAACATTATACTTATTTAAAACTTTAATAATATCGCTTACTTCTTTAGTATTTCTGGGAAAAACCACAGCAAGAGGCAAAATAATATTATCAGGATTTTGCGAAGTATCATGGGCATAGACATATAAATCTTCTTTTTTTAAAAGAAGATTAGAACCGCATATTTTTTTTAATTCATTTACAAAATCCATAAAATTATTCTATTATAAAAAAGAAATCAAAGGACTAAAAATGAAAAAAATATTATTAACAGCCGCAATATTCTTTTTTATACCTTTTGCACATAAAGCCTTCAGTCAAGAAATTAATATACCTACAGATGAAGAAATATGGGCAACAATAAAGAAATTTAATATAGATAAAAGCCAAGAACAATATGTTTTTGAAGAAACTAAAAGAAAATTAATTGAAATTTATGCAAACAAAGAAAATCTGCCCGAAATTGAAAATATTGACATAAATAATTTCGGACAGGAATTAGAAAAACAAACAATCGAAAATGTAGGAAGCTCAAATTATAAAAAAAGAAAATACAAATAATAAAAACAATAAAAATCATTCTTCATCAGATTTTTTTTCAACCCAGACATAAGTTTGTTCATAAATTGACTTAAAAGGATTATAAGAAAAATTATTACTCAAAAAAGGATTTGTCGCCTTTTTATCATACTTTTTTACTTTTCTCATTATAATATTTATATATTTTTTAATCATATAGTTCTCCTTTACTGTATTTAAAAGGATAATTCCATTATCTCAATTTTTCTTTTTTTTAAATTGGATAATAGTATAATTTCGTATTTATCCTGTCGAGGGGGATAAAAAAACACAAAATATTGTCTTAAAAATGTAATTCTATCTACATTGAATAGACGATTATTATTTCTTATAGGATTTGATTTATGATAGAATGATGAAGCATAGGGGAGACAGACCATAAATGAAAAAAATATTAATTGTTACATCAGTTATAATTCTGGTGCTTATAGGTATCCGATTTACAATAACAAAAATGGGAGAAATATCAAGAGCTAAAGCACTTGCTCTAAGCGCAATTCCAACAGTTGAACTTGGAGATATTGAAGAAAAAGAAATATATAAATCAATAGAAATACCCGGCAGAGTTCAATCAATGGATAAAGTAGATTTGGTTGCAAGAATCGACGGATATTTACAAAAAAAACACTTTAAAGAAGGAGATTTTGTTAAAAAAGGACAATTATTATTCACTATTGAACCTACACAATATTTAAACAATTTAAATAAAGCAAAAGCTGACCTTGAAAACGCAAAAGCAACGCTATACAAAGCAACAAGAGACTATGAAAGAGGAGCGGAACTTGTTAAAAAAGATTTTATATCAAAATCTACTTATGACGGTTTAAAAGCTGATAAAGACGCAGCTAACGCAGCAGTAAAATCTGCGAACGCACAATTAGCCGAAGCTAAAAGAAATTATGGTTATACTACAATAAAATCCCCCGTAGACGGAAAAATCGGTTCTCTTCAAATCCAAGAAGGAAATTATGTCACCATTTCCTCAGGAACCTTAGCAACGGTTATAAAAACTAATCCGATTTATGTTAAATACAGTGTTGATTCAAAACAATTCAGCGAATTAAGAGATTTAAACTTTATTCCGAAAAAAGGTGAAAAACCAATCAAAGTGGATGTAATTCTGCCAAATGGAGATGTATATCCTATAAAAGGTATCCAAGATTTTTGGGATAACCAAATATCCACCTCCACAGGAACTATGGATTTTAGAGCAACTTTTGAAAATAATGACCATGTGCTAATCCCCGGAGATTTTGTAAAAGTTAAAGTATATTCCAACCAAAAAAATAATGTCCTTGTAGTACCGCAAGAAGTTGTATTGCAAGATTCCAAAGGACGATATGTATATGTCGCAGACGAAAAAAATAATGTTCAAACAAAATATTTTAAAGACGCAGGTCAATATGAAAATTATTGGATAATAAAAGATGGATTAAAAAAAGGTGATAAGTATATTGCAACAAACTTAACAAAACTTACACCAAAAATGCCAGTTAAAATTGAGCAAAAAAAAGAAACAACCGGAGAAACAACAAATAATAAAGGGGAATAAATGTTTTCATCAAAATTCTTTATAGACAGACCCAGATTTGCTTTTGTAATTTCAATTGTAATTATGCTAATCGGTTTTATTGCAATGAAATCTCTTCCTCTTGAAGAATATCCGACAATTACACCTCCTCAGGTTATGGTAAGTGCAACATATACGGGAGCCAGTTCCGATGTTATAGAATCAACAGTTGCGGCACCTATTGAATCCGCAGTTAACGGTGTTGAAAGAATGTTGTATATGTCCTCTGATTCAAAAGACGGTCAATACAGACTAAAAATATATTTTGAAGTCGGCTCAGATCCTGATATGAACGTCGTTAACGTCCAAAATAAAATCTCGCTGGTAACATCAAGGCTCCCATCCGATGTATCCAGATACGGTTTAACCGTTAAACAAAATACAAGTGGCGGCGGGCTGTTATATTACGGCATTTATTCTCCGGATAATTCTGTAGATTTGGTAACATTATCAAACTATGCTTCAATTTACCTGAAAGATGAGCTTGCTCGTATATATGGTGTTGCAGAAGTACAAGTTTTTGGCGGAAAAGATTATTCTATGAGAATTTGGCTCGACAGCGAAAAAATGGCCTCTTTAAATGTTTCTCCCGCAGAAGTTTCAGCTGCAATAAATACTCAAAATGCTCAAGTGTCAGCAGGTTCACTGGGTAACGAACCTCTTGTCAAAAAAACCGATATGGCAATAACCTTAAAAACTCCGGGCAGACTAAAAACAAAAGAAGAATTCGAAAACATAATAATACGTTCAAATACAGGTGGTCAGGCAATCCGTCTTTCAGATATAGCAAGAGTTGAACTTGCGGGTGAAAATTATACCACTGACGGTAAAGTCGACAACAAATCTGTTGCGGTTATGTCTGTTACACAACTTTCTTATGCAAACGCTATTGATGTAGCAGAAAAATGTAATAAAAAAATGGAAGAATTATCCAAAAATTTTCCTGACGGAATAAAATATTCCACATTTTATAACGCAACTGACTCCGTAAAAGATTCGCTGGCAGAAGTAACCGAAGCAATTATACTTGCAATTTTAATCGTTGTTGCAACAGTGTACCTATTCCTCGGGGATTGGAGAGCTAGTATTGTACCCTTCTGCGCAATACCTGTGTCTCTGGTGGGTACATTTGCAGCTTTTACAATGTTTGGTTTTTCAATTAATACTTTAACTTTATTCGGATTGGTTCTTGCTGTAGGTACCGTAGTTGATGACGCTATAGTTGTTGTAGAAAATGTTCAAAGACATATTGAAAAAGGACTTAAACCCAAAGAAGCCGCAATAATATCTATGGAAGAAGTATCAGGGGCAGTCATTGCAACATCCTTGGTATTGATGGCAGTATTTGTACCGGTAGCATTCATACCCGGAATTACCGGCAAAATGTATCAACAATTTGCGGTTACTATAGCCGTTTCCGTCGGCATTTCAACAATTATGGCTCTTACATTGGCACCTGCTTTATGTGCAATTTTCTTAAGAAGCAAAGAAGACATGCCTCAAAGAAGTTTCTATGAAAAATATAGAGAGCTATACAAAGACTATTGGAAAGATAAACAAGAATTAAAAGGTTTTAATAAAATCAAAGCGTGGGGTGAATTTCTTGCGTACGCTTGGGATGTTTCATTAAAAAAATTCGACAGAGCATTTGAAAGAACCAAAACAAGTTACATGGAAGGTTCAAAATACTTTATAGAAGCTCCTAAGAGAACTCTTATAACTTATGTAATACTTGTTGTTGCTCTAATCGGAATGTTCAAATTAATTCCAACAGGATTTTTGCCCACAGAAGATTCAGGCGCAATATTTACGAACGTCCAATTAAAAGACGGTGCATCTTTAGCTAAAACAGATGAAATTGCAACAAAATTTACGGAAGATTTATTAAACACTCCCGGTGTGCATTCTGTGCTTACAATGAACGGATTTAACGGACAAAATACATCTATTATGATTGCACACTTAGATGATTGGCATACAAGATTAAAACCGAATTTTATAAAATATCTGTTTATGTCAAAAGAAGAAAAAGCAAAATCACACAAAACTCTTGACGACATATTATCAAATGCTAATGCATTAGCGAAAAAATATCCGAATGTAAGCATATTCTCGTTTGTTCCGCCACCAATAACAGGTTTGAGTATGTTCGGCGGTTTTGAGTATCAACTTTTGGATAAAGGCAACAGAACTCCTCAAGAATTACACGAAGAAGCAAAGAAAATAATTCAAAAAGCAAACCAAAGTCCTAAATTGACAAGTGTTTTTACTCAATATAATTCACAAACACCTCAATTAATAGTAAATATTGATTATGAAAAAATTCTATCACAAGGAATTGACATAAATGATGTTTATACTGCATTATCCAGTCAATTCGGAACATATTATGTCAACGACTTTAACTTATACGGTCGTGTTTTCAGGGTAATGATGCAAGCTGAGGAACAATATCGTTCAACAATTGATTCAATCAATAAAGTATATGTCAAAACCTCATCAGGAGCTTCGGCGCCTCTTTCATCAATTGTCAGAATTGAACCTACAACAGGTCCTTATAACATAACAAGATTTGATATGTATAAATCTATACAAATACAAGGAAATCCGGCAAAAGGACAATCTTCAGGCGATGCAATAAAGGAAATGGAAAAAATTTCACAAGAAAATTTACCCAATGACATGGGCTTCGCTTGGTCGGGAACATCGCTCCAAGAAATAGAGTCAGCAGGTCAAACAACCGCTGTTCTTGCAATGTCTTTAATATTTGTATATCTGTTTTTGGTTGCACTGTATGAAAGTTGGATGCTGCCTGTAGGGGTTATGTTAATTGCACCTATTGCTATGCTGGGTGCTGTATTATTCCAATATCTTTGGGGTCAATCACTTGATTTATACGCTCAAATCGGTCTTATTATGTTAATAGGACTTGCAGCTAAACAAGCTATATTAATCATAGAATTTGCTAAAACAGAACATGACGAAAACGGACTTTCAATAATTGAAGCGGCAGAAAAAGCCGCAATTACAAGATTTAGAGCAGTAATGATGACCGTACTTGCATTTATATTCGGTATTTTACCATTGGTTTTTGCCGTAGGTCCCGGTTCTATGTCAAGAAAATCACTTGGCGTAACTGTATTTGGCGGTATGACAGCAGCCGCAATAATAGGAACAATACTTGTCCCTGCATTTTATGTAATAATTCAAAAATTAAGAGAAGACTCGAAGAAAAAATGGCATAATAAAATTGAGGGGGATAATAATGAGCAAAAAAATTAAAGCTTTATTTATTGTCTTTTGTCTTTTTGCCACTTTAAACGCACTAGCAGAAGAAACAACAACAAATACCACAACCGAAGAAAGTACAACAAGCGCTCAAAGACAAGAGCTTGATAAGGGTTTAAATATATTTAAAAGAAATAAAAAACCTAAAAAAATTAAAGTTAAACCTGAAAAACAAAAAAAACAATACCAAATAACCGATAAAGTTAAAGAAAAATATTCCATTCCGACAGATGTGTACATGAATGTCGGAGAAGCAAGCGATAAAAAAATCAAGCTTGAAGGAGGAATATCAAAATCAATTGAACTAAATTTGGCTGATTGTCTTGAATTAGCTCTTATAAACAATCCCAAAATAAAATCAGCATACGCAAAAACGGAAATTGCTAAATACCAAAAATGGGAGACTCTCTCCGGATATACACCAAGACTTGATTGGTCAAGTTCAATCAATCATAACATGCCTGATTTAAGTATGTTGAGAAATATACAAGCAAGCGCATTTAATAAATATACATTAGGAACAATAAGTATAAAACAATTGGTTTGGGACTTTGGTTATACACAAAATCAATACACTATTGATAAAATAACTTATGAAAAAGCAAAAACAGATATAGATAAAACCGTTAACGAAGTGGTTTGTTCCGTAAAAGATGCATATTATAATCTTCTATATGCTTTCGACCAAAGAAAAGTCGCAAGAGAAACTCTTGAAAGCTTTACTCAAACATATCATCAAGCAATGGCCTTTTGGGAAGTAGGCACAAAAACGAAAGTTGACGTTCTTTTTGCGCAAACAAACATGGAAGATGCAAGACAAAAATTGATTGCCGCTGAAAATAATGTGGATATAGCATATTCGCAATTAAACAATGCAATGGGTTTGCCTTTTGTAGATCCTTATTCAATAAATACATCTTTAAGATATGAACCCGTAACAATAACTATGAAAGAAGCAATAGAAATTGCAAACGAATCCAGGCCTGATTTAAAAGGCGCAATGTTAAATGTAGACAGCGCAGAACAAGGCGTAAAATTAGCTTGGAAAACCTTTTTGCCAAGTTTAGAATTCCAAGCAAGCTATTCAAAAGGCGGTATAGATAATTGGACTGATAGAAACTGGTATAATTACGGTGGTTTTTTAACTTTTCCGACAATTAATCCTGTTTTAATAAGAAACCAAATAAAAGAAGCAAAAGCAGCTTATCAACAAATTCAATACGATACTAAAGCTCAAGTTAATGATATATACTATGAAATCCAAAGTGTTTACACAAGATTAAAAGACGCTAAAGCCAGAATACCCGTCTCGAAATTGGCTATGGATAAAGCTCAAGAAAATTACGACTTAACCTCAGGCAGATATAGAGTGGGTTATGGAGATGCTATTGAATTAAAAGATGCACAAGTAGCTCTTTCGCAAGCAAAATTAACGTATTATCAAACTATATATGAATATAACAGCGCAAGAGCCAACCTTGAAAAATCAATAGGACAAACTTTAAAACCTGATAATTCCGAACTTATAGAAAATGCTCAAGAACTCTAAAATATAAAAGGATATGCTTTTACAAACATTAAATAATAAAATATGCCAAAGATAATACTTACAACTTGGCTAAAATAATATTTTGGAGAAAAAAGGTAAAATATAGAACAAACTGCTAACAAAAAAAATTCTATTTGCACATAAATATAATTTTGAAAAATTATATTTTTAACATACAACTTTAAAATAACGGGCAGAAATGTAATGCAAAACATTGCCAAAATAAGACACAACAAGCCTATAGTAAAATATTTAGTTTGACGTTTCAACATTTTTTCCTTTTTTAAATTATCTTTTAATTATTTTATATTATCAAGAGATTTTTGAATCATTTTTTTAAATTTTATCACATCTTCCGAAGAAAAAAGAATTTTACATAATTCATCATACCTTAATAATCTCCTAAATAGAATTTCTTTATCACAACTGCCGTTTGCTATTACTAATCTGTCGGAAAAACTGTCAATTATACGTTCATTTTCTTTAAGGACATAAATTTTTGCAAGCCTTCCGTACAATTCAAAAATAGTTTCTTTTGCTTCCGGCAATTTTTCAATTCTTGCTTCAGGAACAATTTTAACAATTTTTTCAACAGGTATCATTTTCTTTTTTCTTATTTCATTATCCATAAAATAAAAATAAACTTTATTATTCTCCCAATAAAAGTCCAAAGGAGTTAATACATATTCCCTTCCGGAACGAACTGTGATTTTCAAAGAATATTTAGAATCTTTATATTTTTGTAAAAGCTCAATTTTCTCTTTATAAACATTATTGTAACAATAACTTTTTAATAATTTATATTTTTCAAGAGTGTTCTCATAAGCTTCTTTTGTTGAGATATATAGCATCTTAAAAATAGCACTTTTAACTAATTTATTCTTCTTTTCAGGAAGCATATTATCTGCAAGTACAAGTAAATAGGCAAAAATACTTTCTTCAAGAGGTACGTATTCTATAGTTGCGGAAAATTTTGAAGCCGAATAATATAATCCTTTCTTTTCTATTTCAAAACCAACATCTTTTAATTTTTTAATACATTTATAAAAAGTCGGCATTTTAATACTCAATGTTTCGCAAATCTGTTTTTTAGTCATGGAATTTTTAAGCAAAAGATTAAGCATTTTAATAGCACTATTTTTACTATTCATATTCTTTTTCATAAGCCGCTTTCAAAATTTTTAATTTTTCTTTCACCATATTTTTTATTTTCTCATCCGAAATATAATACAAATCCGGACAAAAAGACATTAATCTTTGAATAATATAAAAATTATCTTCAAGAGGTCTTGTAATTGTCGCATATTTTTCATCAAGACTAACAAGTTTTTCTTTAGAATTTAATTGTATTTCTTCAAATAATTTCTTAGATATTTTGTATGTTAAAGTATTGATGGAAGGCTCAATAGGTACATTTTTCCGTATAATCTTTTCTATCATATAAATTTTATCTACAGGTAAATATGAAAGATGATTTGTATTAGCTAAAACACCCCACAAATAAAGCTTATTAGACCAATCACCTATTTTTAAATCATCAACATGGATAATAAGCTTTTTATTTAAACCGTCCGCCAACATATAATCGATTTGTATAATATCTTTTGTTTTACAATGTTTTTCAAGCGTTCTAACCAAATGCCAATTCAAACTTGAATAATAACCAAAATCTAATAACCGACTTTTCAGCTCGTCTCCCTTTGCCGCAAAAATTAATTTATAAAATAAACGAACAACTTTTCTGATTTTATTATAATTTTTTTGAGCAAATAAAAGTTTTTTCACATCTTGAATTGCGGATAATTCATCCTCTGTTAAATCTAATTTAATTAAAGGTTTATTAATATGATAAACATTTTTATTTTTATTCTTTAAAATTTCAATTTTAATTCCGTTTTTTATTAATTTATCAATATAATTATTAATTGCAGAACTTGAAGTTTTTATGCCTATTTTTTCAAATTCTTTAAGAAATTCTTTTTTTGTACAATCTTTTTCAAAAAGCAAATTCAATAAATATAAAAACTTATAAGAACTCGAAAAATGCATCAATCTTCCCCTTGCTTTAATTATATAGAAAAATTGTTTCTTTATAAATACTTACATTTTTGCGAGATTAATAAGTTCGTTTTTTGTAATTTCAAAATCGGTTTTTTCATCAATATCCTGCATTAAATATGCATTAATTTTATCAATCATCAATATTGCCTTGTCAACCGAAGCATCAGAACCTTTAGCGTAAGCGCCTATATTAATTAAATCCTCATTTTTTGCATAACTTGCAAGTAAATTTCTTATTTTACCTGCTGCTTGCCTTTGCTCTAAACTCACTACATTATTCATAACACGAGAAATGCTCGCTAAAACATCAATTGCAGGATAATGATTTTTATGGGCAAGAGCCCTTGATAACACTATATGACCATCTAATATACTTCTTGAAGCATCCGCAATAGGTTCATTCATATCATCACCTTCAACCAAAACCGTATATAAACCGGTTATTGTGCCTTTTTTATTAGCGCCTGCACGTTCCAAAAACTTTGGTAAAAGAGCAAAAACAGAAGGAGTATAGCCTCTTGTAGCAGGGGGTTCTCCGACGGCAAGTCCGACTTCTCTTTGAGCAAGTGCAATTCTTGTAACGCTATCAAGCATAAAAAGCACATTTTTTCCTTTATCTCTAAAATATTCAGCTATTGCACATGCTACAAAAGAAGCTTTGATTTTAACAAGCGCAGGCTGCTCGGATGTCGCGCAAACAACTATTGAACGCCTCATGCCTGCTTCTCCCATCGTATTTTCAATAAATTCCCGCACTTCTCTGCCGCGTTCGCCTATGAGCGCTATAACATTTATGTCGGCTTCAGTATTTTTAGCTATCATAGCAAGAGTAGTCGATTTTCCAACTCCGGATCCTGCAAAAATACCAACTCTTTGACCTTTTCCGATAGTATTAAGCCCGTCAATAGCCCTTAATCCCAAAGACAACGGTTCATCAATAGGTTTTCTTTCCATGGGATTAATTATTTTAGCATTTGTAGGATAATATTCATCTGCAATTATCTCGCCTTTTCCGTCAATAGGATTACCTAAACCATCCAAAACTCTGCCTAATAAAGTATCCGAAACTTTAACCTTCATTTGAGTTCCTGTATTAACAACCTTAGCCCCGGCACAAAGTCCTTCAATGGAGCCTAGCGGCATTAAAAGAACTCTATCTTCTTTAAATCCTACAACCTCAGCATATATAATATCTGTTAAATTATCTTCAACAATATGGCATAAATCTCCTATAGAAGAAACAGGACCATCCGCAACAATTGTCAAACCGATAATTTCAATTATTTTTCCAATTTTTGCAACAGTTTTTGAATTTTCAATAACATTATTTAAATCTTTAAGCTTCATTTTTTTCTTCTTCAATATATTCATTTAAAGAATCCAGATGACCGTTTTTCGTATTTTCTAATATATCCCTTACTATCACATCCATTTGAGCACTAATTGAAGCATCGTAGCGCTCTTTAGGATTTTCAAGTATTATCGTATCGTCATCAAATTTAGAATTATATATTATTTCAAAACCCTCATATTGTTTAAAATCCTCAAAATTAAAGGGTATTTCTTCATTTAAAGATTTTTTTTGCAATTCATACAATAATCTTGCATATTTTTCACTTAAAATAATATTAATATTTTGTTTCTTTTCAAAAAGTGAAATTGTGGTTTTGATAATCTTATCTATAGCATCAGCATCTGTTTTTTTGTGCAAAATCTTATCGGATATATTTATTATAATATCTAAAATATCTTTTGATGCGGATTTTATAATTTTATCTTTTATTTCAAATTGTATTTTGCAAAAATTTTCAAAACTTAAAAGCTTTTCTTCAAGCTCCTCTTGAATTTTTTGACCCGCATCCTGATAGCCGTCCTTATAACCTTCATTAGCAGCATCACTGCGAGCTTTTTCGATTTCATCTTTTGATTTATCCAAAAGCTCTTTAGATTGCTTATTAGCTTCTTCGATGATTGTTTTTGCTTGTTCTGATGCAGAATTTAAAATATTATTTGCCTCATTTTGAGCTTTTAAAATTATATCTTCTCTATCTTTTTCTGTTAATTTCTTTGCATTATCTAATATAGATTTAGCTTCAATTTCAGCTTGCTTAACCGTCTCGCCGGCTTTTTGTAAAGCATCATTAGCTATACTTTCTGCTTTTTTAGTATTTTCTTGATTTTCTTTCTTTTTCACATTCTTTTTTTCATTAAAAATACCTGATGTTTTCTCCTTTTCAATAACATCAGATTCAACAACAATAAAATCATCGTTATAATTAATATTGTCGGATTTAAGTTTACTCAATTAATTCATCCTCTTGACTGCCACGATATATAGTAACTTCTCCGACCGCTTCCAGTGCTTTTATTACGCCGACAACTTTAGACTGAGCCTTTTGCACTTCTTTTGTCCTAACAGGTCCCATATATTCCATATCTTCCAAAAGAACGCCCTGAGCACGTTCCGACATATTCTTCAAGATTTTATTCTTAACTTCTTCTTTAGCGCCCTTCAAAGAAGTAGCTAAATCTCTTGAATCTACTTCTCTTAAAACTCTTTGAATTGAAGAATCGTCAAGTTGTATAATATCTTCAAATACAAACATAAGACTTCTGACATCTTCGGCTAATTCCGGAGTTTCTATTTCCATCATTTCAATTACATTCTTTTCAGTTGCCCTATCCGTACTGTTTAAAATACTTGCTAAAGTCTTTGTACCGCCTGCTTTTGAAAAATCAGAAGCAACAACGTTTGAAAATCTGGATTCAACAATTTTTTCGACTTCAGATATAACTTCAGGATTAGTTGTTTCCATTTGAGCAATTTTTAAAGCAACTTTATGTTGTATATTAGGAGCAAGACAATTTAAAACCTTGGCTGATTGCTCGGGTTTTAAATATGCTAAAATAAGCGCAATTAATTGCGGGTTTTCATTTTGAAATGAAGTTGCAAGCTGAACAGGATCCGCCTCATTAAAAAATTGAAAAGGATTGGAATTTAATATTGTTACAAGTCTGTTTAAAATATTATTGGCTTCTGTTGCACCATAAGCTTTTTCCAATAATTCACGTGCATAATTCATACCACCCGCAGCAAGCATAGAAGAAGCTTGAAAAACCGTATGAAATTCATCAACAACCGCCTCAATAACTTCTTGAGGCAACTTAGACATTCCGGCTATTTCAATTGTTATTTGCTCAAGTGCATTATCATCTTCAATATTCTTCATTATCTCAGAAGCAGCAGACGGCCCCAGCGTAATTAAAAGGGCTGCAACTTTCTGAGTCGGTGTCATATTTTCTATACGAATATTAGGCATATCATTTCTTTCTTATTCTTTTATGTATGAAGTTAAAATCCTTGCTGCTTCTTCGGGGTTACCGAGAACAGTATTTATAATTTCACTTTTCTTCTTATCAACAGCAGAAGTAAATTGTATATCTTGTTGATAAAAATCTTCATGATTTGTTTGATTTTGCTGCAAAGCAAGATACGGATCAAAGGAAGGCAAAACATCCTCTTCTTCGGCCTCAAGCTCAAGTTCATCTTCTTTTGGTTTAGGGGTTTTAAAGACATTACCGAAATTATGAAGTGCAATAAGTCCCAAAATAAGTATAATAAAGACAGGAGAAACATTTTTGAAAATAAAAGTTAAAATCTCCATAACAAATTCTCTTTGTTTTTCCTGGTCAAGTTTCAATTCTTCAGTATTATCTATACCCGTAAATTTAAGACTGGATACGCTTACAACATCACCTCTCGAATAATCCATACCTGCTGCAGCTGCTACCAATTCTTTTATTTCTTCTTTTTCCGCATCTGTTAATATTTTATTAACAGCGACGGCAACACTCATGCGAACCACAGAACCGGGGGCATATACCACCTGTTTAATTTCTTTTGTTACAGCATAAGTTGTTGCTGATTTTTCCTTTTCATAACTTAATTTTCTCACATCTTCGGAAGCTGAAGCATTTTCTTCACCGTTATAATTAGTAGTTTTAGCGGGGGTTTGATTTAACGGTAATTGAGCAACATCTTGAGCAGCAGAAGCACCTTGGGCTTGATTTAATGCCTGATTTTGATTTTGAGCCGCATTAATATTGTCCATTTGATTTTGTGCATTAATTTGCGCCTGTGTTTGATTGGGCTCATCAAATACCGTTTTTTCCTTTTGATTACTTGGCAAATCCTTAGGATTTGAATATACTTCTTTTTCTCCCTGTCTGGAGATAACTATTCCGCTGTCTGAATCTTTATTTGGAGTATAACTTTCTATAGTTGACCTTGTTTGATTAAAATCCATAACAGTAGAAACTTGAACGGAAACATTATCTTTTCCCATTATTGTTTCAAGCGTATCTTTAATTTTTTTCGCGGCTTCTTTTTCAAAATTAGCTCTATAACTTTGCATATCTGAAGAATTTTTAGACACATCTTCCGATAATACATTTCCGAATTGATCTGTTAAAAATACCCTGTCATTAGTTAATCTCGGCACAGAATAAGCTACAAGATTTTTAATCGCAAGAATTTGACTTGGTTTTAATTTAACATTAGGCTCAAGTATTAAAACTACACTGGCAGAAGGTTCTTCATCATCATCAGAAAAAATAGAACGCTCTGGTTCCGCTAATTGAACTCTTGCTTTAGAAACACCGTTTATTTTTTCTATAGAACGAGTTAATTCGCCTTGAAAAATTCTTTGTTTTGTAAGTTTATTTTTAAAATCAGTAGAACCAAGCTGCAAATCATCCAAAAGCTCAAATCCCCCTGAAGTATCTTGTATTAAATCATTTTCCGCAACAAAAAGTCTTAAATCCTCTTTATCTTGGTTTCTGACAAGAATCGCCGTTTTATCTTCCGACAATTTATAAGGATGCCCGCTTTTCTTTAAACTCTCCGTTATTGCAGCAACATCATTTTTGCTTAAATCAGAATACAACACAGCCCAATTTGGTTCGGTTGCTTTTACTATAAAAAATACCCCGACAACAAACATCGCAACCAAAAGTGCGGCAATCGAAAATTTTTGATTTATATCCAGCTTTAACCAAAGTTTTTTTATATCTTCGATTAACAATTTAACATGTTCATTCACTGATTTTATCCATTACTAATTCAATATCCGAGTAGAATACTCCCCAATAATATAATATATTACTTAAAAGTAATTTCAATAATGTTAAGAGTTTGTAAAATATATTTTTCTAGCTAAAAACTAGTAAACAACAATATCTTCAGTCATAAAGCGATATAATTGCACGTCATCCTGAACTTCTTTAGGTTTATTTTTCTCTTTTTCAAGCCTGTCCTGCTCTTCTTTGGTTTCAGATTTAATCTGTACCAGCGGTTGACCTTTTTCTCGATTAAAGAAATTCCATTTGAAGCCGTCTATTAAACCATAATCGGTTTCACTTCTG
Source organism: Candidatus Gastranaerophilales bacterium (assembly GCA_944325655.1). Classification (GTDB taxonomy): domain Bacteria; phylum Cyanobacteriota; class Vampirovibrionia; order Gastranaerophilales; family Gastranaerophilaceae; genus RUG14156. The sequence goes on along the minus strand of CALVAW010000010.1, from coordinate 21,592 downwards.
TATGAACCGAAATTAATGGCAAAAGAAGGTATTACGGTGAGAAATAAAAAAAGTATGCTTAAAAATATCTTTTTCATACTTAAATATTAACACAATTTAAGGTATTATTGAAGTATGTTCGAATATGACTATGAAAACGAGGATAAAGATTTGAAACAAGTGGGATTAGAACTTATGTTTTTAACCCCTGAAAAATATTCAAACCCTGAAGGCATAACAGCAGTTGAGCTTGCAAAAAGAGTGGGTATAGATTTGAATATTGTTAAAAAGAAATTAAAATTGTTATATGAACATAATATCATTAGATGCTCCGGCTTAAATCCAAAATACTGGCGCTTTGATGAATACAACTATCAAAGACTTGATGAAGAAGACGAAATATACCAACTTTTATGTTCTTTTGATGATATAGATTTTGACAGGTATTTTACATATTAATGAAAATAAATGATGAAATTATTGTCAATATTGAAAAAATTACTCCTACAGGGGAAGGTTTAGCACGTTTTGGCGAAGATAAATTTGTTATTTTTATCAAAAACGCTCTTCCTAATGAGAAAATAAAAACAAAAATAATATCCGTTAATAAACATTTTGCAAAAGGAAAAATAATTGAAATTATAGAACCTTCTTCAAAAAGAATTAAGCCTTTTTGTCCGTTATATAATGCCTGCGGAAGCTGCCAATTACAAATATGTGATTATAATTATTCAATTCAATTAAAAGAAGAAATTTTATATGATATATTCAAAAACGAACAAAATTTAATAAAACCTTTAATAAAAAGTCCTAAAACTCTTTCATACAGACATAAAATACAATTTCCGGCCAGAGAAACCAAAAATTCCAAAAGAGTAATATTGGGATATTTTAAACAAAATTCGCATGATATTACAAATATTAAATTTTGTCCTATTCAACCCGAAATAATTAATAAATTAGCACAATTTATAAGAGAAAATTATAAACTCGGCTGTTACAACGAAAAAACCAATAAAGGATTGTTAAAAAATATAATAGCAAGAGTGAGCTCATCTGATAATTCAATTCTTTTAACTTTGGTTTTAAATACAAATTCAACAAAATTCAAAAACATACACAAAGAAATAAACAATTTTTCCTGCAAAATCATAAAAGAATTTAAAGAAGTTAAAGGAATTTTTGTTAATTTTAACGACAAAAATACAAACACCATACTGGGAAAAGAAACGATAAAAATTACAGGAGAAGATTTTATTTTACAAAAACTGGATGATAAAGTCTTTAAAATTGGAGCTGTGAGTTTTTTTCAAATTAATCCCTATGCAACAGAAAATCTTTTTAAATTAATCAAAGAAAATATAAAAGAAAATTCAACTATACTTGATGCTTATGCAGGAGTCGGAGCTATAGGAATTTTTTCAAATAATAATGCTAAAAAAATCATTTATGTGGAAGAAAATGAAAATGCAGCTCAAATGGCAAAAGAAAACTATAAACTAAATAAAATTAAAAATTATGAAATATATTGTGATGACGCCAAAAAATGTTTTAAAATTTTTAAAGAACAAAACAAAATTTTTGACTATACTATTCTCGACCCTCCCAGAAGCGGATGTGAAAAAGAAGGCTTAGAAGACATTGCAAATATTTCAAAAAATATAATTTACGTCTCCTGTAATCCGATTACTCTAATAAGAGACATGAAAATATTAAAAACTTTTAATTTTTTACCGGAATTTATTCAAGGAATTGATCTTTTTCCATATACTCATCATATAGAAACCGTTATTCTGTTTAAAAAGGAGCAAGAAAATGAAAAATATTGAAAAAAGAATTAAAAATTTTGAGCTCTTAAAAAATGAAATTAAAAATATAAACAAAGCTACAGAAATTATTATAAAAGCTTTAAAAGAAAATAATAAAATTTTTCTTTGCGGTAACGGCGGCTCAGCAAGTGATTGCAACCATTTAGCTTGCGAATTTATATCAAAATTTAAAAAAGAAAGAAAATCCTTACCTGCAATTTCTCTTTGTTCGAACAATTCAATAATAACAGCAATAGGAAATGATTTTGATTTCAAGGATATTTTTAAAAGACAAATTGAAGGATTGGGACAAGAAAACGACATCCTTATTGCTATAAGTACAAGCGGAAAAAGTAAAAATATTATTGAAGCAATAAAACAAGCAAAAAAACAAAAAATGAAAGTAATTTTTTTAACGGGAAAAAATGAAAGTAATTTACATATTGATTGCGAAATTAATGCTCCAAGCGAAGAAACGGAACAAATACAAGAAATGCATATAGCAATCGGGCATATAATATGTGAAAAAACCGAATATGAATTTTAAGAGGAGAAAAACATGAAATTTTTACATTCAATGATAAGAGTAAAAAACGAACAAGAAGCTATAAAGTTTTATTGCGAACTTTTAGGATTAAAAAAAGGAAAAAGAATTCGCCTTGAAGATTGTTTTTTGCAATATTTAACCGATGAAAAAACAGGCGTTGAAATTGAATTGACAATCAATGATGATACACCTGAGAAATATGAAAACGGCAACTCTTTCGGACATTTTGCTTTTCTGTGCGAAAATCTTGACGAAATAGATAAAAAAATAAAAATGCTTAACTATAAATGGAAAATTGAACCATTTTATATGGAAGAGGTCAAGACAAGAATAGCCTTCTTGCTTGACCCTGACGGTAATTCAATTGAACTAATTGAATCAAACTAATAATTCAATTAATCCTCTCCTTCAACCAAAATTTTAGGATCCACACCTAAAACTTCACCAATTCTGTTTAATTCTGCAACAGATAGTGTTGCTAATTCCGATACTTCAAATTCTTCCACAAAAGCAAGAATTTCATCTTCACTCATAGAAAAAATAGGAGAAATATAAGGTTTTTTATTTTCCGAAATTAATTCAAACTTCGATAAATCCGATTTTTTTTCAGGAGTTTTTACAAAACTTTCAGAACTTTTAAGAATTTCATCTCTTAAAATTCCTGCTAATTTGCTTTCCTCTATTGTCATTTTCTCATCTTTCATCAGTGCCCAAACCTTTCTGCCTAATTAACTTATCGGCATTTACTGATAAAAAATTAGAAAAATTAAAAACATTGTTACATTTTTTAATATTTAAGCTTTTTTCTTAAATTCTTCGGGGCAATCTTCTCTGTCTTGATTCCATCTATCAAGTCCCATTTGTTTTCTTACCAAACCAATTCCGACATGCACTCTCCACTCATCCATTTTTAACTGAGCTGCGAGAATTTTATGACAACCGATTGGAGGAAGTGGCAACAAAGGCTCATAAAGATTTTTAATAGCCATCATCTGATCAGGTGTAATAGCAAGCTTTCTCTTTGGGAATTGAACTTTAGGGAGCATCATTTTTTGTCTCACTAAATTTATTCCGAAAAATACCTTCTTAGGCTCCAACCCGACAGCTTGAGCAATAACTTCATGCGCATCCGGATTTGGCAAAGGCAGCATTTTTTTATACATCTCTTCAATCTGCGCCAATTGTTCCTTATTAATTAACAAAGGTCTTGGTTTATTTTGTTTTTGAGGACGTTTAAAATTACCTTTTTGATTGGGTTTTTGAGGACGCTTAAAATTACCGTCACGTTTCTGAAAAGAATTATTTTTTTGCCTGTGATTATTTTGATTATTTTGGGGACGATTATTATATCTTCTTGAATAACCTTCCGGATTACCGGAACCGGCACTGTATCCTCTGGAAAAATCTTGTGCAACACCATTTTCATCAGTAGGAACAGTAGATTCTGTTATTCTTTCGGGATATAAACAATCAGGACAAATTACTCTTTTCGGATTCTTGGTTTCGAATTCTTTACCACATTTAATACACTTGTTCGTATACATTAAAATAATCTTTCTACTATTTTATTATTCCCATCACTTAATGAAATTAACTTAACAGGCAATATTTTCTAAATACACTCTCACTATCAAAATTTTAATAATTTTATTTTATATAAAAATTTTTATTAATACAAGCTTTTTTATTTAAAACAGTATTTTTATTTGATTTTTTGCTAAAAATTGCTAAAATTAATTATATGGCAAGAGATGGATTAATAAATTGTAAAAAATGCGGAACACTCTTTTTTAAAAACTCCGGAAGAGAAGTTTGTGAAGAATGTTTCAAAAAAGAGCTTGAATTAATTGATTCTATAAGAAATTTTGTAATTTCAACAGGAAAAGATAAAGTTCCCCTCGAAGATATCGTACAAGCTTGCAACGTTACAAAAAACGACCTTGAAGATTTAATATCACGAGGCAGATTATTTACAGTTTTACCAAAATTATTAATAAAATGCAGATTTTGCGGAGTTGAGCTTGAGGACGATGAAAAAACAGGTTTTACGTGTAAAAAATGTCTGATGCGTTTTTCTCCAAAAGTAAATGAACTTGAAAAAAAAGGTATTAATATAAGAAAATACGAAGAAGAAGCCCGCAAAATTAACAGACGCCTGAGAGGCGGCATGAATACAGCCGATAATGACACTAGATACGGTTTTATACAAAATTATGATTTATAATTTACGTAATAAAATTATTGCCGTACTTTAAAGAACCCGTTAAATAACATTCTCTTAATGTTTGACGCAAATTTTTATATACTTTTTGTTTATCACCTTTTGCGGCTTCTTCAATTTCAGCTTTGGATGAATAATATTGATTTGCAACCAAACCCGAATTTATATTCAAATCTAAATTAATTAAAATTGAACTTGTACGACTGTCCATGATTTTTACCTTTTTGCCTATATATAAATAAAAACAAAAAGATATGCAATATATCAAAAGTATATAATTTTGTTACATTTGTTTACAATAAATCAAATTCGCCCAAATCCACAGTCCTCAAGCTGTGCTGCAAATTATTCGCAGCGTCTTTAATATGTATTTTAATATAATTTCTTGTAATTGCTGTATATAAGCCTGTTTTTGGTGATTTTTTTTCTATTAAGATTTCTGCTTTTTTACCTTTATTTTGCATTAAAAAATTTTTATTTAATTCATTTGATAATTGAAATACCATCTCTGCACGTCTGGTTTTAACATTATTTTGAATTTGATTTTTCATATAAAAAGCAGGCGTATTTTCTCTTTTTGAATAAGGAAAACAATGAATAGAAGAAAGCTTAGCTTCTTTTAAATTTTTATATGTAATTTCAAATTCTTCATCTGTTTCTTCCGGAAAACCGACAATAATATCGCAACCCAAATACGGTAAATCAAAATTATTGTGCAATTTATCTATAAGCCGCATCGCTTCATCTGCTGTGTAGCGCCTATTCATACGTTTTAAAACCGAAGTACACAAAGATTGTAAAGAAAGATGAAAATGCGGACAAAACTTTTTTGAATTTTTTAAAAATTCAATCATTTCATCATCTATCTCATCAACATACAGTGAACCTAAACGGTAACGATGTATGTCTGTTTTTTCAATTTTCTTTAATAAATCCAAAAGAGTCTTATTTAATTCTAAACCCCACTGACCAATATGAATACCCGTTAAAACAATTTCTTTTATTCCTTTATTTGCCACTAAATTAATTTGCGAAATAATATTTTCAATGGAATTAGAACGTGAATTGCCTCTGGCATAAGGAATAATACAATAAGAACAACGATTATTGCAGCCATCCTGAATTTTAATGCTAACTCGAGTTGACTTTGGATTAATTAAAAATTTATTTTCAAAATTTTTTTGTTTAAATATATCTTCTACAAAAAATTTGTTTTTTTCCTCAAAAAGTTTTTGAATATATTTTTCTATATTTATTTTTTCTGAATTACCTAAAACAAGGTCAGCGCCTGAATATTTAAAATTTTTATGCAATTTATGGGTTTGCGCTACACATCCGGTTAAAATTATTTTTATTTTAGGATTTTTTCTTTTTGCATAATTAATTAAATAATTGACCTGTGAATCACTGTGAGAGGTTACAGTACAGGAATTTAAGATATACAAATCCGCTTTCGCAAGAGAAACTTGAATATATCCTAATCTTTCCAATTCATCTTGAATAATTTGCCCTTCAAGCTGATTTTGCTTGCAACCTAAAGATTTTATACAAAAAGTTTTCACGAAAAATATTTTAACATACTGAATTTTCAAGCTCAACGCTTAAAATTTCTACATCCAGTCGTTAACTTGAACCTTTTGATTAGTTTTTGTACAAATAGTACATTTTTCACAATCTAAATAATTAATCTTGGAACAATTTGTCAACGAAGAACCTAATCTTGCTCTATAATCATCAACAAGCATCGGGCAGGAATACACGCCGTTTTGAGAAACAACTCTTGAATTATAGCAATCAAGTTTCTTAATTTGAATATTCTCAATCATTTCAACTTGCTTTGTTTCATCAGTTTTTGAAAAGAAAGGAATAATCTTTAAATTAATATCTTCTAATTCAAAACCTTTCTTTGAAAAATATTCTTTAAATTCAAGAAATATTTCTTCTTTTGGACGATTTTTATAATTTACGACACTAATTATCGGATTAAATTCATATTTTAAAAGACTCATAATTGCGCACAAAGCCTTTCTGAAACTTCCTCTGCCTCTAAGTTCATCATTTTCAATTTCATCAATTGAATCAAGACTTATTCTATATATTGTTTCAAATTGGCTTTCATCATCAATTTTTCTTAAAAATCTTGCTTTTTTATCATTAATCATAACTCCGTTAGACATAACAGTAGTATTTGAAATTTTAAGACACATTCTCAAAATTTGATTAAAATCAGGATGCATCAAAGGTTCTCCGCCTGTTAAATATATGGAATTTAATTTTTTGCCTCTAACAGACATTAAAGCTTGTTTTACTTTATCAAGCGCAATAAAATCATCATTATTTTTATAAAAATTTCTTTCTATATAGCAATATTTACATTTTAAATTACAAGTTTTTGTACAAAGTTGAAAAAATAAATTCTTTAATTCCTCTAATTCCACTTTTGGCGGGGTCATAAAAATAAGTTTTTGGTTTTGCATCTTTTTTCTCCTTAATTAAGAAATATTTTATGAATTAAAAATGTAAATTAAAATTAGACATCTGGGTATATTTAAAATTATCGTGGAATTAAAAATATGGTTTTAACTTTTAAATTTTTAAAATATTTGCTATACTTTATCAAGAGAAAGGCATACTTATGAGTGAAAAAGAAAACTACGGCAAACGCTGGTATGATAAGGACCCGATTTTAAAAGAGGCTCTCGAACTTTTAAAATTATCTACTGATGAACAAAAAGAGCAAGCAAAAGACTTCATGTTAAAATTGCAGGAAGACGTTGCTCAAGACGTCATAGAAAGAATATACCAAATTGTTACTCAATATCAAGGTAAAGGTAATCGTTGGTATGATAACGACCCTGTAATGATAAAAGCCGTTGAAATGCTGAGACAAGCAGACCCCAAAACTCAAAGAGTTGCCGCTTTAAAATTACTTTTAGCATTAGAAAAAAACAGCTTTGATGATTAAAGACGTACAAAATCAAAAAGATTTAAGAAATATTCCTATCCAAAAAGTCGGAGTTAAAGATGTTGAAATTCCTTTAAAAATCGAAAGGAAAACAAATAGCGAAAAACCCGAATTTGAAACGGTATATGCAAAAGCAAAAATGTCTGTCAGCTTGCCCTCGCACTATAAAGGCACGCATATGTCCCGTTTTATAGAAATTTTAAATCATTACAAAAAGGAAGGGCTTTTTGCAAATGATATCGAACCTATTTTGTTCGATATGAAACAAAGACTGGATGCTACATGTTCATATTTAAAATTCAGTTTCAAATATTTTATAAAAAAAAGGGCCCCGATAAGCAAACTCGAATCTTTAATGTGCTATGATTGTGCTTTTGAAGGCGAATTGGATGAAAATTGTAATTATAAATTTTATCTTATAGTTCATGTTCCGATTACTACTCTTTGTCCTTGTTCAAAAGAAATATCAGAATTTGGCGCACACAATCAAAGAGCAATCTTAAAAATTAAAATTAGTTACGGTGAAAATGAGCAAATTTGGCTTGAAGATTTAATACAAACCGCAGAAAGCTGTGCTTCAAGTGAAATTTATCCGCTTTTAAAACGTGAAGATGAAAAATTTGTAACAGAAACAGCTTACAAAAATCCAAAATTTGTAGAAGATGTTATTCGAGATATAGTAATAAAGCTAAATGAAAACAAAAAAATTATTTTTTACGAAGTAGAAACTGAGGCGTTTGAATCGATACACAACCATAATGCTTGGGCTTATCAAAAATGTTATAAATAAGTTATAATAAAGTATGATTGAAATTAAAAATATAGTTTTTGCCAATTGTAAAATGAACCCTATAAGGGAGTTTTTGTGCTTCATAAACCACCTTTTACCGTTAAGGTTAAAATTTGCAAATGAAAGTTTTGTTGCTTTATTAAATAAAAAAAATCAAGGCTTAATAACTCTTGATAAAGATTCAAAAAGTTATACCCGTTTTAAAATTACAAAACTCATACTGGAAGAAAATTCCGCAGATATTGCTCATCAACTTGTTAACTATGTAATATCAAGATACAGAGCGATGGGAGCCAATTCTTTTTATGTTGTAGTAGATGAAAAACAAGCAGATTTATTAAATATTTTTAGAAATGACTTAAACTTCAGAAATTGCGGCTTTGAATATTTATATAAAATAAATCCCATCAATACAAGCTATTCTCTTTTTTTAAAACCCTTTAAAAAGGAAATGACTCAAGAAGTTTGTAAATTCTATAATGAAGGAATAAATTCTTTTAACAGATTTTTATTTGCAAGACAAAATTACCAATTTAGAAATAAATGTTTTAAATATGTGTTTTATAATGATGAAAGTAAAATTTTAGGATATTTTGAAGTTGCGACAAAAAACAATCAGGATTTTTACATTAATTTCACAATTGACTTTGCTTACAATATATATTTAATTGATGTAATTAAATTTATCTATTCAAAACTGTCTCAAAAAACAAAAAACTTTAATCTTTATATAAAGATTAAAGATTATTTCATGAATTCCAAAGAATTGTTGGCAATTTTAAATGAAAACAATATGGAATTTATATCAAAAAGTCAAATTTTAGCAAAAGATTATTACAGAGAAATTAAACAAGATAATATATTGAAAAATGCTAAAATAATATTTAATGACCCGACTACTGCATAAAATTATCTTTTAAATATTTTTCTGATCCTTCAACTATAGCTTTAGCTATTATCTTTTGAAATTTTTTATTTGAAATTTTATCTGCTTCTTCTTTTCTTATAATATATCCGCATTCAATAAGAACACTAACAGGCAAACTTGCTCTTGTTATTGCAAAAGAAGCATAATTAACCTTATCATCTCTAAACTTAGTGGCTTTTAATAAACTGTTTTGAATATTTTCTGCTAACGATTTTGCCTGAGGGTGGTAATAATATGTCCCGACCCCATATTTTTTATCAATATCTTTAATATTCGGCAGAGAATTTTGATGAATTGAAAGTAAAATATCACTGTCTTTTTCTTTAGCATAAGCAATTCTATAATATAAATCTGTTTTTTTATCTTTTTTTCTTGTTAAATAGACTTTAGCACCTTGTTTTTTAAATTCTTTTTTTAATTTTTTAACTATTTGTAAATTAATAGTTTTTTCCTCTAAACCAAAAGCACAAGCGCCTTTTTCAACACCGCCATGTCCTGCATCAAGAGTTATTTTTATATTTTTTAAAGGTCTTTTTCTATTAACCTTTGGTGCTTTTTTAACGGTTATAATATACCCTTCTTCATAACTTTCTATATCATATCCGAAAAGCGGCTTATTGCTTGTATATTTCAAAGATAAATCACGAACAAACTTTTCAGGAATTTTAAAAACATCTTTTTTATTTACAACCTTGGTTTCTATATTATCAAAATAATTATCATATAGCGTAAAATCAAGGTTAGTATTATCTTCTTTAAAAATATATGAGGTTTTAAAATCTGTTTCTAAATTAATTTTATATTTATTCTTTTCTTCTTTAAAACTTATTTTTTTTACATTATCAATTCTTTTTTCAGGGATAATTGCCTGTACTTCAACATGTTTTTTATTCACCCAAAAATATTTATTCTCATCCAGTTCAACTCTATAATAATTTTTATTTTCTTTATCAGCAAATAAAACAGTATCTCTAAAAAGATGGGTTATTCTTTTTGCATTTTCATCCGGTTTTTCCCTAATCGGAATATTATCTGCTACAACTTCTAATACCGCATATTTAGCTATACCGACATCTTTTAATTCATCAACGGCTAAAACATTTTGAAATAACATTATAGTCAATAAAAAAATAATCTTTTTCATAACAATATTATAAAATAATTTTTAAACAATTAAAATAACATTAATTTTAGAAAATTTTTTAAAAAACCTTATAAAATATAAATATAAGAAAGGATTAAATTTATGTTTGATAATTTTTGCGATTCAACTAAAGAATTAATCTATAATGCTCAAAATACAGCTATTGAAAAACATAACACATTAATTGAGCCTGCACATATTTTATATGTAATGAACAATTCCTCAATAGATTCCGTAAATATGTTATTTGATGAATTAAAACTTAATAACAATCTTTTTTCAACAGATATTTTAAATATTATAAATAATCTACCTAAAACAGAAGAAATAAATGACAAAATTTATTTTAGTAAAAGTTGTTTAACAATGTTTGAAGAAGCAAAAAATGAAGCTCAGGAACTAAAAGATAAATATATCACAGCTGAACATCTTTTGCTTGCCATGACAAAAATAAAAGATATAGATATCGAAAGAATTTTTAGAAAATATTCTCTGACCAAAGAAAAAATTCTTTTGGCAATGAAAAATATAAGAGGTGATAAAAAAGTGGATTCAAAAAACGCAGATGAAGATTTTAAAATTCTTGAAAAATTCTCTACCGATTTAACAAAATTAGCCTCCATGGGCAAGCTTGATCCTGTTATCGGAAGGGATGAAGAAATACGAAGAATTATTCAAGTTTTAAACAGAAGAACAAAAAATAATCCTTGTTTAATAGGTGAAGCCGGCGTAGGTAAAACTGCAATTGTTGAAGGTTTAGCACAGCGTATTATAAGAGGTGATGTTCCTGAAAGTTTAAAAAATACAACTTTAATATCGCTTGATATGGGTGCATTAATAGCAGGAGCAAAATTCAGAGGCGAATTTGAAGAAAGACTTAAAAAAGTCTTAAAAGAAGTTGAAAAATCTGACGGACAAATAATTTTATTTATAGATGAACTTCATACTGTAGTAGGGGCAGGAGGACAAGAAGGAACAGCAGATGCCGGAAACCTTTTAAAACCAATGCTTGCTCGTGGTGCTATAAGAACAGTCGGAGCCACAACAGTAAATGAATATCGTAAATATATAGAAAAAGATCCTGCTCTAGAGCGTCGTTTTCAGCCAATTTTGGTAGATGAACCTTCTGTTGAAGATACAATATCAATTTTAAGAGGCTTAAAAGATAAATATGAAGTACATCATGGAATAAGAATTAAAGATTCAGCCCTCGTTGCAGCGGCAAAATTATCTGCAAGATATATAACAGACAGATTTTTGCCTGATAAAGCAATAGATCTTGTTGATGAAGCTTCAAGTGCTATAAGAATTGAAATTGACTCTATGCCTGAAGAACTTGATAAATTAGAACGTCAAAAACTTCAATTACAAATTGAACTTCAATCTTTAAAAGATGATAATGATAAAGAAAAAATTGAAAATGTTCAAAAAACCTTAAATGACATAGAAAAAAAAGCAAGCGTTTTAAAAGAGCAATGGGAAAAAGAAAAATCGACAATTAAAGGTGAAGTACAAATAAAAGCTGAAATTGAAAAAGTAAAACACGAAATTGAACGTGCGCAAAGGGAATATAATCTTGAACTTGCTGCAAAATTACAATACGGAAAACTTCCTGAACTTGAAGAAGAATTAAAAAATTGTAAAATTACAGAACACAAAAATTCTCTTTTAAAAGAAGAAATAGATGAAGAAGATATAGCTGAAATTATATCAAAATGGACAGGTGTTCCTGTTTCAAAATTAGTTGAAGAAGAAAGTCAAAAACTAATAAAAATGGAAGATGCTTTACACAAACAAGTAATAGGTCAAGATGAAGCAGTAGAAACCATTTCAGATAGTATAAGACGTGCAAGAAGCGGTTTAGCGGATCCAAAACGTCCAATCGGAACATTTTTATTCTTGGGACCTACGGGCGTAGGAAAAACAGAACTTGCTAAAGCTCTTGCTAAATTTATGTTTTTAAATGAAGACAGTCTTATAAGAATAGATATGTCAGAATATATGGAAAAACATTCAATAGCAAGATTAATAGGTGCTCCTCCGGGTTATATAGGTTATGATGAAGGCGGACAACTCACTTCAGCCGTCAGAAAAAAACCATATTCGGTTATTTTGTTTGATGAAATAGAAAAAGCGCACCCTGACGTATTTAATATTATGTTACAAATATTTGATGACGGAAGATTAACGGATTCAAAAGGAAGAACTGTTGATTTTAAAAATACAATTATTATTTTAACGTCAAATATAGGCTCGAACATAATTCTTGATAATGTTCTTAAAGGAAATACCGGCAATAAAGAACAAATCAAAGAAGAAATAATGCAAAAATTAAGAGAATATTTTAAACCCGAGTTTTTAAACAGAATTGATGAAACAATATTCTTTGAAGCATTAACTCTTGAAAATCTTTCAAAAATTGTCGATATTCAGATAGAATATTTAAAAAATCTTTTAAAAGAAAGAAAAATAGAACTTACAATAACACAAGAAGCAAAAGAACATCTTGCTATTCAAGGTTATAATCCGATGTATGGTGCAAGACCTTTAAAAAGAACGATAAGACAATTAATTGAAAATCCTTTATCAAAAGAACTTTTAAAAGGTGTATTTAAAGATGGTGATAAAATTGAAATAGATTTTAAAGATGATAAAATCGAATTTAAAAAAATAAACAAAAAATAATTAAACACAAAAAAGCGTCGATGTTAAAAAATCGACTACCAATTAATTTTGTAATTTAAAAAAGCGGGTGTGTCACACAAAATAAACCCGCTTTTTAAATCTTTTTTAAGCCAACCCCAAAACTTTTTTGTACCAACTGAATGTTTCTAACTCTAATCCGTTAAATGTTGTTTTCAAGCATTGTTTTTTAAGATAATGTTGAAATTCATCATTGAATTTTGACTTGATTGAAGTCTGAGACTTTTCCTTTTGAGTAGAAATTGCCATAAGAACCTCCTTAAAGAATTATTACAACTAACAACCGAACTTTTGTCATATATTATAGCATAAAAAAGTTTTAATGTAAGTATTTTTTAAAAAAATAGCCCATTAAGATTAGTAAATTGCTGTTATTTCTTAATTTTTACAAGTGTAGTAATTATTAAGTTTTTGTTACACAGTTTAAATTAAAGATTTAATATCTTTTCTAAATATTTTCCATATCCGTTTTGTTTATATTTTTTTGCAATTTTTAACAACTCTTCTTTTGAAATATAACCCATGCGATAAGCTACTTCTTCAATAGAAGCTACTTTCATGCCTGTATTAATTTCCATGGATTGCACAAAATTAGCTGCTTGCAATAAACTCTCAAAAGTTCCCGTATCAAGCCAAGCAAAACCTCTGCCTAAAATTTCAACTTTTAATTGATTATTTTCAAGATAGATTTTGTTTAAATCTGTAATTTCAAGTTCGCCTCTTTGAGATGGTTTTAATGTCTTTGCATATTCAACCACTTTATTATCATAAAAATATAACCCTGTTACGGCATAATTAGATTTTGGTATTTTTGGTTTTTCTTCAAGTGATATCGCTTTATTATTTTTATCAAATTCCACAACTCCAAATCTTTCAGGATCTTGTACTTGATAACCAAATACAGTTGCTCCGAAATCTCTTTTCCCGACTTCTTTTAACATTGAAGAAAAACCAAACCCATGAAAAATATTATCCCCTAATATTAAGGCAACGGGAGAATTATTAATAAATTCTTCACCTATTAAAAAACTTTCCGCTATTCCTCTGGGGATTGTTTGAGTTGCATAAGAAAATTTAACACCTATTTGACTGCCGTCTCCTAATACTTTTTTAAAATTATCTAAATCGGAAGGACTTGTTATAATTAAAATATCTTTAATTCCGGCTAAAAGTAATGTTGTAATAGGATAATAAATCATCGGTTTATCGTAAACCGGAAGTAATATTTTTGAAATCGGTAAACTTGCAGGATATAATCTGGAACCTGCACCCGCAGCAAGAATAATACCTTTCATGAACAATTCCTTTTATAATATATTCTCAGTATAAAAAGTAATTTATTTAAAAATTGCTTAGCTATTTTTTTCTTCGATTTTTTCTTCAGGTTTATTTTTAGCAGCTATTTTTTCTCTTACTTTTAATTCTATTTCTTCTAAAATTTTAGGATTTTCTTCCAAAAATTCTTTTGCTTTTTCCCTGCCTTGACCTAATTTTTCATCATTATAACTAAACCAAGCACCTGCTTTTTTAATAATATCAAAATTAACTGCAACATCAATTATATTACCTAAAGCACAAATACCTTTTCCGTATATAATATCAAATTCAGCCACTTTAAAAGGAGGTGCTACTTTATTTTTTGCAACTTTTACTCTAACTCTGTTTCCAATATCTTCATTGTCTTTATTTTTAACACTATCACATCTTCTTATATCCAATCTTACGGATGCATAATATTTAAGAGCATTACCTCCTGTTGTTGTTTCGGGATTACCAAACATTATACCTATTTTTTGTCTTAATTGGTTAATAAAAATAACAGTTGTATTTGTTTTGCCAACTATACCGGTTAACTTTCTTAAAGCTTTCGACATTAAACGTGCCTGCAGACCCATCTGCTGTTCATCCATAGCATGTTCTATTTCTGCTTTCGGAACAAGAGCAGCAACTGAATCTATAACTATTACATCAATAGCTCCGGAGCGAACTAATTCCTCTGCTATTTCCAATGCTTGTTCTCCTGTATCAGGTTGAGAAATTAAAAGTTGATCAATATCAACACCTAAATTTTTAGCATATTCAGGATCAAGCGCATGCTCTGCATCAATAAAAGCTGCTATACCACCTTTTTTTTGACAATTTGCAACTATATGTTGAGCTAAAGTTGTCTTACCGGAAGATTCGGGACCATATATTTCAATTATTCTTCCTCTTGGAACTCCCCCTATACCTAATGCTATATCAAGCGCAAGAGAACCTGTAGGTATACATTCGCAGTTTACTGAAGTTTTATCTCCAAGACGCATAATAGAGCCTTTTCCAAAATCTTTTTCAATCTTATCTAAAGCTAATTTTAATGCTTTATTTTTTCCTTCTTGAATTGCGTCTTTTTCTTTTTCATCAATTGTTTTAGCAACTGCGCACATAAATTTTCCTCACTTCCCTAATGTTAATTATTATTATATAATAAAATTTATGAAAACTCTAACTCTTAATAATTTTGAAATAGGTAAAAATAAATTAACCATTCTGGCCGGTCCTTGTGCAATGGAGAGTGCTGAAATATCTTATAAAACAGCAAAAAAATTAAAAGAGATATGCGCCCGCTTAGATATAAATTTTGTCTTTAAAACATCTTTTGATAAAGCAAATCGTTCATCTTTATCTTCTTATAGAGGCTTAGGCATGGATGAAGGATTAAAAATTTTATCAAATATCAAAAAAGAATTAAATGTTCCGATTGTAACAGATATCCATGAACCTTCTCAAGCGGAACCTACAGCTAAGGTTGCAGATATTATACAAATTCCTGCTTTTTTATGTCGTCAAACAGATTTACTTGTTGCGGCAGCTAAAACAAATAAAATTGTTAATATTAAAAAAGGTCAATTTTTATCACCATATCAAATGAAATCAATTGCAAACAAAGTAATTGAAAGTGGAAATGATAAAATTTTAATTACGGACAGAGGAACTTCTTTCGGATATAACAATCTTGTTGTTGATATGAGAGGAGTTCAAATTATACAAGATGAATTAGGCTATCCTATGGTATTTGATGCAACTCACAGCGTTCAAATTCCGGGAGGTCATGGCGGAAGCTCTTCCGGAGAAAGAAAATTTGTTCCTTTGCTTGCAAAAGCAGCTGTTGCAGCAGGTGCTAAAGGTTTATTTTTTGAAATACATCCAAATCCGGATTGTGCACTATGTGACGGTGATAATATGCTTCCTTTGGATGAATGTGAAGAAACATTTTATATATGTAATCAAATTTTTAAATTAGTTAATTAATTTGTATTTAACTTTAAAGTTATTGAATTAAGAGCTCAATTTAACAACTTTATGCTGCTCAATTAAAACCATTAAAACAGATATATCGGCAGGTTTTACGCCACCTATTCTTAATGCTTGTCCTATTGTTTTTGGTTTAATTTTAATAAGTTTTTCTTTTGATTCTGTTGAAATTTGTTTAATCAAACTATAGTCTATATCATCAGGAATTTTAATATCTTCTGTTTTTTTATGATTAATAATTTCTGCAGTCTGTCTTTTAATATATCCATCATATTTAATTAAAATTTCAGATTGTTCTTCTATATCTCTTATTAAATAATTATCATTAGTTTCAATATTTGATTTATATCCTAACTCTTTTAAAATTTTAAAATTAACATTAGGTCTTTTTATAATATCAAAGCCATTTATTCCAAGTTCTAATGATTCATTATATTTTGATAAAATCTCTTTGTTTTTTGAATTTGCTTTTATTTTAAAATCTTTTAATTTTTTTATTTGCTTTTCTATCTCCTCTTCTTTAAATCTTTTTCTGTTTATATCCGATTCTTTAACAAGACCGTTAGAATATCCTATTTCAGCAAGTCTTAAATCCGCATTATCCTGTCTTAAAATAAGTCTGTATTCACTCCTTGATGTAAGCATTCTATAGGGTTCATCTATGTCTTTTGTAATTAAATCATCAATTAAAGTACCTATATAAGAATTAGAACGTATTAAATTAATATAATCTTTATTTTGCAAATAATTTGAAGCATTTATTCCTGCCACAAGCCCTTGAGCAGCTGCTTCTTCATATCCTGATGTCCCGTTTATCTGACCTGCTAAAAATAAACCTTTAATTTTTTTAGTCATTAATCCGTAATCTAATTCAAGAGCGCAAACACTGTCATATTCAACAGCATAAGCAGGTTTAATTACAGATGCGTTTTCTAATCCCGGAAGTGAATGTATCATTTCAAACTGCGCTTCAATGGGTAAACTTGTTGAAAATCCTTGAATATATACTTCATAGGTGTCTTTTCCTTCAGGCTCTATAAATATATGGTGTGAAGGATTATGACTAAATCTTACAACTTTGTCTTCAATACTTGGACAATATCTTGGTCCTACTCCTTTTATTAATCCTTGATACAAAGGAGAGTTGCATAAATTAGCTTTTATTATTTCATGGGTTTTAGCATTTGTTTTAGTTAAATAACAAGGATATTGTTTTCTGATTGGGCGATTTGGTTTAAAACTAAAAAATCTGGGCATATTATCAATTACTTCATCACCCGGATGAAGTTCAAGTTTTGAATAATCAATTGTTCTTCCGTCAATTCTTGCAGGAGTTCCGGTTTTTAATTTTCTTGTTTCAAAACCCAATTTTCTTAATGAGTCAGATAAACCGAAAGCACTTCTTTCTCCGAGTCTTCCTGCTAAAAATGATTTTAAACCAATATATATTCTGCCTTCTAAACTTGTTCCGGTTGTTAATATTACACAAGGAGCATAATATTCAATTCCTAATTCATCGACAACCCCCTGTATTCTTCCGTCTTTTGTGAGTAATTCAACTATTTGTATTTGTTTTAATGTTAAATTTTCTTCATTTTCTATATATTTTCTTGCTAATATTTTATATTCTTTTTTATCTGACTGAGCTCTTAAAGCTCTTACAGCAGGTCCTTTAGAAGAATTCAACATTTTTAATTGTAAATAAGTAGAATCTGCAAGCTCACCCATAACGCCGCCAAGCGCATCAATTTCTCTGACTAAATTAGATTTTGCAGGTCCGCCGATAGCAGGATTACAAGGCATTAAACCTATATTTTCAATATTTAAAGTAGCCAATAAAGTTTTTAACCCTAAGCGAGAACAAGCAACAGATGCTTCAATTCCGGCGTGCCCTGCGCCTACAACAATACAATCAAAATTAAACTGAGAATGCAACATTTTAATTACCTTACAAAATTTTTACAGCACCCTCTTTTTCTATCGGTAAATTAAGAAAATTAGTTTTTACATTAAAATAATTCCAGCTGTTTGAGACTATTTCTTTAATTTCACTAACACCAATTCCGTTATAAATTATTAATACCGAAGGTCCGGCTCCGCAAAGCACAGTTCCTATCACACCATTTGTATGTTTTAAATTATTCATTATTTCGGTCATTCCGGGGACTAATTTTTGTCTATACGGTTGATGAATTTTATCTTTTAAAGATAATTTTAAAAGTTCTTCATCTTTTGTATAAAGAGCTTCAACAAACATAGCACTTCTTTTTAAATTAAATACCGCGTCAGTTAACGGTATATCTTTAGGTAAAACCGAACGAGATATTTCAGTATTTAATTCATAGTCAGGAATACATACCATCAATTTCCATTCATCATTCCAAGGAAGTTTTCTATACACAACAGAACCATCCTCTTCCCAAGATGCCATAGTCATGCCGCCAACAAAAGCGGGAGTTATATTATCAGGATGTCCTTCTATTTCAGTTGCTATAGATAACAATACTTTTTCGTCCGCCGGACGCCCTAAAAGTTCATTAGCAGCAATTAAACCGCCGACTATAACAGAAGCAGAAGAACCTAATCCTCTTGAAATCGGGATTTGGGTTTTTATGGTTATTTTTAATTCATTTGGATTTTGCCCTATAAAATTATATAAAAGCTCTATCGCTTTATATACAATATTGTTTTTATCTGTCGGAATATCTATTAAATTATTTTCGTTATTTTTTTCATTAATAATATTAATTTCAATCCCTGTACCCGGAAGTACTGTTTCTTCAACAGAAACAATATTATATAAAGGCAATGCTAAACCGAAAGAATCAAATCCCGGTCCTATATTTGCTATTGTAGCTGGAGTTTTAACACTTACTTTCATATTTTTCCTATTGAACTTTAAAGGGCATAATTAAACAAATATAATTATCTTTTTCATCTTGCGGTTTAAAAATAGCAGCAGCTAAAGTATCTGAAATTTCTATTTCAACATTTTTAGATTCCATATTTTTTAAACCGTCTAGCACATATTTATAATTAAAAGCAGTCAGTATTTCATCAAAATCATATTCTATATCAATATAATCTTTTGAACGACCTGCTTCCGGAGTGTCTGCCATGATTTCAAGTTGACCTTGTTTAAAATTAAACCTTACAACGTTCGTCCTATCATTTACCATAACAGAAACTCTTTCAATAGAATTAATCAATTCACATCTGTCTATTGATATTTTTTTATCATTATTTACAGGTATTAATTGTTGATATTTAGGATAAGATCCTTCAATTAATCTTGATTGGAATGATAAGTTTTCAAATTCAAATAAAATTTTATTTTTTTGTATTTTAAGAACAATGTTTTCATCTTCAACTAAAGCTGAAATTCTTTGAACTTCTTGTAAAGTTTTTGCCGGAACAATAAAATTAATCAATTCATCAACTTTACTTAAAATTTCTTTTTGAACTCTTGTCAAACGATTTCCGTCAGTCGTAGCAAGTTCAATGATATTATTTTCTATATTAAAACACACACCTGTTAAAACACCTTGAGTTTCTTGTTGAGAAACTGCAAAAATAACCTGTTTAATTGCTTTTGAAAATTCATTTTTATTCAATACAACTGTTTTAAATTCTTCTTCGGATACATTTTCCAAGACCTTAGGAAATTCAACGGAAGGCAATCCTATTAAAACAAATTCTGTTTTACCGCTCTTTATTTTAACATTATCACTATCTTCAACTGTTGCTAAGTTAATTTCTGTCGATGATAACTTTGCAACAAGTTCTGATAATTTTTTAGCGCTTAATGTAACAGAACCTTGCGAAGACACTAATGCAGATGTTTTAAAATTAATTGCTAAGTTTAAATCCGTAGCACAAAATTTAACTCTGTCTGATGATACTGTTTCAATTAAAATATTTGATAAAATTGGCTGAAGTGCTTTTTGTGAAGTAATTTTTTCAACGATTTTTATAGCGTTTGAAAAATCTTCTCGATTTAAAGTTATTTCCACTTATTTAGCCTCCTATTTATTTCTGTTTAAATTATATTACAAAAAAATCAACTTACAATCTAACTGTTTTTAAAAAATATATTAATTAAAATAATAATATTTATATTATAAAATTAATAATTTATAATAATTACAAAAAAAATGTGCAAAATTGGTTAAAAACCTTGTTTTATAAAGATTTTATCATGTGTAAAAACTGTTTATTTTATACACAAATTATACACAGATAAAAAATTAAGTTTTTGAAATTGTTAAACATATAATATTACCTATATTATTTATTATAAAACAGTTTATAATTTCTTCTAAAGTAGCACCCGACGTTGTTATATCATCAATTACAAGAATAGTTTTATTTTTTAATTTTTTTATTTCTTTTTTATTTATTTTAAAACTTCCTTTAATATTTTTATGTCTGTTTTTAACTTTATACTGGGGTTTTGTATATTTTATTTTTTTAATTAAATTTTTATTTATTTCTATACCGGTTAATTTAGAAAATTCTTTTGCTATTAAAAACATATGATTATATCCTCTTTGAGCGGATTTTAAGAAAAAACTGGGAGGATAAGTAATAATATATTCTTTTTCTTCTTTTATATTATTAAAATATTTATAAAGTATTTGTGCTAAAGGAATTGAAGCTTTTTTTCTATGGTTAAATTTTAATTTATGAATTAATTTTTTAATAATTCCTTCATATAAAGTTGCCGAATAAAAAGGTATATTATTAAAAATTTTATGTGGAAAACTTGATAAGTAATGTATATCTTTTGCACAGTTTTTACACAATAAACTATCAGTTTTTGAACAAGAACAAATTAAACATTTTTGATTATAAATTAAATTTAAAAATGTTTGAAAAATATACAAAATATAATTTTTTAATCCCAAAAACATTAAAATAAGTATATCAAAAAAACGGGATGTACCTAACACCCCGAACTAAAACACAAAATAATATGAAACTTATTCCATTTCAGTAACACAGCGAACAGATGAACCGTATAAAACAGTTTGACTGCTTAAAGTAAAATTACCTGTATCCATTCTTACAATATAAGCATATAGTGAACTTGTAGAGCCGCCAAACCAAGTAGCAAAAGCATGACAATAATTTGCATAAGAGCCTAAGCATAAAGCAGATGCGTTACAAGCTGTGACACTATTATTAATTAAAGAATCCAAACCATGATTACA
>CALVAW010000009.1 GCA_944325655.1 Candidatus Gastranaerophilales bacterium | reverse complement strand
CAGGATATACATTTTCAAAAAGCGATATTTTCCTGTCGCTTACACCGATATAAAATAAATCATTAGCAATTTTTCTTGTGTTGTACATAAATTAAATCCTTTTTATAATAACAATATAAATTTTAACATGATAATATTATAAATAAAAAAACTGGGGCAAATCTGCCCCAACCAAAACAAAAAGTATTTTTATTTACCTTAATGGTGTAACACAACGAACTGAAAGTCCATATCGTAATATCATAGCATCCATGTATGGTCCATAAGCATATTCAGCATCAAGATTCAAATGCCCGTCTTGCCCATGTAAAATATACGGAGCACACCAACCATCACTACCACTTCTTGGACAAGCACTATAACCGCCACATGTATCATAATATGGTTCTTTATTGTATAATTTATGACTTACGCATGCCCTTAAATTTTTTAAAATTGATGTATTCCTGGTCCAACTTGCAAGCTCTGCAAGAGTGGGTAATCTCCAAGACCGACCTCCGTATACCATAGATGAACAAATATTAAGCGCCGCATCTCTATCGCAAACTACTCTGCCGCAGCCGCTATAAGAACTATATGTCTCGCACCAAATGTTAGAAAGCTTCCAACATACATTATTTGATGCCCAAGTGCCTTGATTTACATAATTCACTTGAGCAGTATAGCCATAATGAAGAGGACTAACATTAAACATGGTTGCACAAACGGGAGTTCCTGCATTATTTGCTGCAGGAATAAACAATAACCATTCACCAATTGCATTGCAATCAGCTTGAGTGGGTTCAGCAGATTTACATCCGCCTGAACCATTTAAAACATAACCGCTTGAGCATGCAGTACAAGCTGAATTATTACAAGAAGTACAATAAGCCCATTTTGAAGAACAAGCAAAACAACTTGAAGCTCCTGCAGCTGAATAAGTACCGCCGGCACAGGGTTTGCAGCCCGAAGAACCCGCAGCGGCATACCATCCTGCGGGACACTGATATGTTGAAGTGCCGTCACAAGCCCATCCCGCAGAGCAGGTATAACAACTTGAAGCGCCTGCAGCAGACCATTTTCCTGCTTGACAGCTTGAGCAAACAGTGGCCCCTGCTTGAGAATATTTACCGGCAGGGCAAGTTGTACAGCCGGAAGCACCTGCAGGAGAATATTTACCTGCAGCGCATTGAGCTTTTGAAATGCCGTTACAGTAAAACCCTGCTTCGCATTTAGTACAAGTATTACTTGAATTTATGTAGTATCCGCTTGAACACTGAGTGCATTTAGATAAATTAGTACATTCAAGACAAGCTCCGATTACACTTGAGCAAGTTGTACAAGCTGCACTTCCGGGATTTGCACCTGCTTTTTGAGCACAGGCATATTTAGTTCCGTTTTTACAATAATTATCTTCCGGACAGTTTTTACAAGAAGATTGACTTGTAGCATCCTGATAAGAGCCATCAGGACAAATTTTACATGTAGCTTTACCTTCTTCATCCTGATATTTAGTAGTCTCGCACGGCTTGCAGCTTGATTGACCCGAAGCATTCTGATATTGTCCTTTTGGACAAGGCTTACATTCAGAAGTACCGTCAGAATAATACCCCGGACCGCATTTAGTACATTTACCTGAACTTAAACCAAAACCGGTTGCACATTTTCGACAGCTTTTTTCATCACATCTGATACACCCTTCACTTCTTTCGCTGCAAGGCTCACAAACACACTTTCCGACATTTTTATATTCGTTTTCATTACAATATTTCGAACATGCTATGCATTTATCCGAATAACATAAAGAACAATTACTTCCAAACTTTTCACATTGCACCGTAACTTCTGATAAACCCATAGTAACGGCGGATTTTTTCAATCGTTTAGTAATTACCGGCGTAAAAGCAGCTGCAATGCAACTGATTGTAATCAAGCTAATCATAAGCTCAATCAAGCTAAATGCTAAAATTTTTTTCATATTATTTCCTGTGTTTATCTTAACGGATGCAACTATTTATTAAACTTCTTCATAAGCATCCTAAAAAAAATATATCATATAAATCAAAAAATGTATATAAATTAAAAAACTATTTCAACAGATGAACCTTTTTCAGTCTTGACCGAAATAATTTTATTATCTATTTTATTTTTAAGCTCCTCAACATGCGAAATTATCCCAATTAATTTACCTGTTCTTGCTAATGATATAATAACATCTATCGCAGACTCTAATGACTCTGCATCTAAAGACCCAAATCCCTCGTCTATAAATAATGCATCTAAATTAACGCCTCCCGAAAAAGAAGAGACAACATCTGATAATCCCAAAGCAAGAGAAAGTGCAGCTTTAAAGGATTCTCCGCCGGAGAGAGTTTTGACAGAACGTGTTTTAAAAGTATAAAAATCCATAACTTCAATGTCAAGTCCCGCCTTAGCTTGCAAGGAAAAAGAATTCTTTTTTCTTAAAAGTTGAAATTGATTTTTAGTCATCAATTTTAAATGTTTGTTTGCTTCAAATAAAATCAAGTCCAAATAGTAGCCTTGTATATATTGTTCGAACGGAATTCTGGGTCTGCCTTTTAAAGTACCGTTAGCACAATCTGATAATATTTTATAATCATTATATTCGCTTTCAATTTTTTTAAAATTTTTATAAGAAGTTTCCATTAATGATAAGATATTATTATTGGTATTTTTTTTGAATTGCAAATTTTTGACAATTTCTGTAATTTTATTTAACTCAGTTTGCAATTCAAAGTTTTGAGACTTTAAATTATCAATATCTAAATCAACACCCTCAAATTCTGACAATTGTTCTTTAATCAAAATTATTTTTGAATTTAATTCAGACAGCTTTTCTTTTTTTTCATAATAATTTTTTGTTATTTCCTGTATTTGCGATTGCAATTTACAAAAATCTTCATTAGTTTTTTTTAATAAAGACTCTATATTTTCAATTTTCTTTATATCTATCTCGTTTGCCAATAAATCTATATTGGAATTTATTTTTATAATTTCAGATTTAACGGAATTTATCTTTTCTTCGCAATTTAATATTTCAACTTCTGCTTGAGATTTTAAAGACAAAAATTTGCTTTCATTATCTATTTCATGGTTATCAACATCATCATCAATCCAATCATACCTTTTTTTGAGCAAGAAAAAATCTTTTTTTATAGTTTCCGTCTTTTGTTTTAATGCAGAGCAAAATCCCGAAAGTTCCGTCAATTTATCGTTTTTGTCTTTTAGTTCTTTTTTATATTTTTCAAGTAAATCAAAATTTATCTCCTTGCAATCACATTTTGCAAGATTCGGATGTTTTTTAGAACCGCATACAGGACAGGGTGCACCGTCTGCTAAATTAGAAGCTAAAATTCCTGCCTGCATGGATAAAAACTTTAAATTCAAATTATTAAATAAAGTTGTTTTCTTTATAACCTCTTCTTTCAAGCTTAAGAATGCTTCCTGTTTCAAACTCAAATCATCATCCAAAAACGAACAATACCCCCCGCAAATTGCAAAAAGATTTTTTATACATTTCTGTAAAATATTTTTATAATTTATTTCGTCATCGCTCAATTTTACAATTGCATTTTGACAGTGCTTATAATGATCTATTTTTTGCGATATAGACTTTTGCTTTTCAATCATAATTCTATATTCGTCTAATTTCTTATTTTTTTCATTCAAGCTGTCAAATTCCAATTTTGCCTTATCAAAATCACATTTTGCAACTTTTTTTGACAAGTCAAGAGATTTCAACTTATCAAAAAGTAGCTTCTTTTGGAGTTGTCTGGATATTTCGATATCATTTTTTTTAATAGAATTACTTATATTTGAAGTTTTACTTTCCAAATCCTCAAGACTATCATTTACGCAATTCAATTCAAATTTAATCTCAGAAATAAAATCGTCCAAATTGTAAATACAATCATTTTGTTTAAAAGAATCAATATATGAATTTACCTTTTCATTACTCGAAATTAACTGTGAAGCGTATTGAATAATTGATTTCTGTAAATCATCATACTCGTCTTTTAATTTATATGCTTTCTCTTTTAATTCTGTTGAAAAAGTTGAATAAATATTTGTTTTAAAAATATTTCTAAAAATTTCACCTCTTTTTTGAGTATCCGTATTTAATAATTTTAAAAATTCTCCCTGCGCTAAAAGCGCTATTTGTCTGAATTGATCTGCATTAACACCCAAAAGATTGACTATATAGTCATCTGTTTCTTTCACTCCTATAATTAGCTTCGAATTAGGTAAAGTAAGTTGAGCTTTTGAATTAACTGTAATAAATCCGTCTTTTTTTAGTTTTTTTCTTTGATAAGAAGGCGATCTTATTACGGTATAAATTTCTCCCCTTAACTCAAAAGTAAATTCCACAAAACTTTCAACATCATCACCTGCATAATGGCTTCTAAAAGTATTATTCTCTCTATTTGTTCCTGAAGCTTGATTAAAAAGAGCAAAAGAAATGGCGTCAAAAATTGTTGTCTTTCCGGAACCTGTAACCCCTGAAATCAAATAGACATAATCATCGATAATATTTTCAAAAGGTATTTCTACCCTGTTAGGATAAACACCAAATGCCTGCATAACTAATTTCAAAGGACGCACTGGCTATCTCCTTTTATTTTGTCCGATAACTTGATTGTAATATCTTTTTGCTTTTTATTCATTTTTTTTAAACACTGAATTTCATAAAAATCAAAAAAATGTTCGGCTATTGATTTATCTGAAGATATATTTGATTTAAAGGAAGAAGATAAGCTTTTTGTTAAAGAATTATCAAATTCTAAGCATAAAATATTCGGATATATTGCAGATAATTTCTTTTTCGCAT
Source organism: Candidatus Gastranaerophilales bacterium (assembly GCA_944325655.1). Lineage (GTDB taxonomy): Bacteria > Cyanobacteriota > Vampirovibrionia > Gastranaerophilales > Gastranaerophilaceae > RUG14156. The sequence continues at coordinate 47,198 of CALVAW010000009.1, read as the reverse complement.
CAAATGCGGTTTCATCAAGCAAAATAAAATGAATTAAATCATTTTGATTTATTTTTGAATAAAATTTTTCATTAAGAAAATCATCTATATAACCACGATATTCACAAAGTTCATGTAAAAATTTAATTTCAAAAAATTCAAGTTCAATTTTTTTATTGACTACATTTAAAACCGTAAAAACTTTTTTTTGATTAATTTCACTAAAAGAATACTTCAAAATTGAACCGCCGTAGCGAATTTTATTCGAGACAACCTTTTGCGGGCAGTGCAAATGCCCTAATGCCACATAGTTAAACTTTTCAAAAATCGAAGGTAATACCGCATCCAAACCGCCAACACTTACATGTTCGCTTTTTGAATAAGTAAGTTCATTAGAAATAACAAATTGGTGAGCAAGTAAGATATTAATCTTATTATCATCAAGAAAAGTATGCTCGATTACAGTCTTTATAGCATCATTATAATTAATAATTTTAGCTTCCGGATAATATTTTTTAATTAATTGCGGGTATAAAAAAGGCATAAGATAGACATTAATATCATCATCTAAAGAATATTTGGCAATCTCACCGGAAAAATTTTTTGAAATATATATGTCAGATTTTCTTATTAAATCCGAAAGATATGAAAGTCTGTCAATATTATCATGATTTCCCGCTATTATATATATTTTTACTTGCAATTTATTCAAATCAAATATAAAATCACCAAACAACTCCAATGCCTCGGAAGAAGCAACAGCTCTGTCAAAAATATCGCCACAAATAAATACAGCTTCAATTCGTTGATTTTCAACAAGACTCACCGCCTGATTTAAAACGTATTTTTGATCAGCAATCAACGAATAATCATTTAACTTTTTACCTAAATGCAAATCTGCTAAATGCAATATTTTCATATATACATTAAACCACAAAAAACAAATTCGACTAAAAACAGGTTATAAGTGTATTTCATACCATATTTAGTTTTGTAATACTTTAAAAACACTATGGATTTTTAGTCAAAAATTTGTTAAAATAAGTATATAAAGATAAGCACAAGTGTTGTTAGCAAAAAGAAAAGAGAATGAGTATGAAAGTTCCACCAATCGGCGGCTTTAGCACGTTTGGGGTGCGGAAGCTTAGTAAAAATTTTACGAATACAAATTTTATAAAACCATTAAAAAAAGATACTGTCACATTTGGCACAAATGCCCGATATATTAAACGATACTCGACTCTTCCCGATGAAATAAAAGACATTCTCTCCCCATCTGATGCGATAGATATGTTTAGGGATATGGAATATATAGCAAAAGGAGCTATTAAGCGGCGAGAGGTCGGCATAGGACAAAACTCAAGAGTTTATGAAAATCTTTGGATTCCGGGCTATTTTATACTTATTCTGGATGACGATACGGAAGATAAAAACTCAATTACAATTTATTCAAAAGAAAATATTGGAGACGCAATTTGGCAAGATAAAGACGATGCACGCATACAAATATTAAAATGTTCATCATAGTTTGCTTTTTTAAAAATATATAATATATACTTGTCTTATGAGACGTGCAAAAATATTAAATGTTCTTATTTATATAATAATAATACTATTTTATTTTACGATACGATTTATTTTTTCATCAAACCATACAGGCATTTCAGAGCTGGACTTTAAAACAATTTGCATATCAAGCTCAAATTTTCCCCTTGAAATTATAAAAGAAACAGTCATAAATACATTATTTCTCCCAACATACTATTTTTTTATACATTTTTTAAAAAATATATCAGAAAACGAAGTGATATTCAGGCTTTTTAACTGCTTTATATCATTTATAACATTATTTTTTGTTATTCTTTCAATAAAAAAATTAATAAAAAATAAAAACTGCATATTATACGCATTATTTTGCGGAATATTTTTATCTTCTTCGCATTTTTTCTATTATTATACAAATTCAATTTCGCCTTATTGCATACATTTTCTAACCGAAAGTATAGTCATTTTATCCCTTATCTGCTATCTTCAAAAAAACAACGATAAAAACCTTATCATGCTCCTGATTGCCGACTTAATCTGCATTTTTAGTAATAGTAACGGTTATTTATTTGTATTATCACAAATAATTATCCTAAATTTAATAAAAAAAGAAAAAAATATAAAAGCACAGACAATACTTTCAAAATATTCTTTAATAGCAATTTTAATTATTTTTCCGTTTATTCTGGCACAATACATAATCAGCACAAATCTATTAATAGCGGACAATATTAATAAAATTGATTTAAACTTCGATTCATTTTTTCTAACCATAAATGAATTAACCACTCCATATTTAAGCTTTGAAGCACCGGATTATCAAACAAAAAGCACGCTGGGTATGTTGTATGGACTTTTTTTGAATAAAAACTTTAACATCAATTCCTTAAAAATTATTCTTACAATTATATTTTCATCCGTTATTCCGATACTTACAACACTATATTTAACAATAAAATGTTATAAAAAAAATCCGATTATCAGAATAATAACAAAAACAACACTCCTATATTCGTTATTAATATTAATTATAATATCTTTAAATAAATCAGGTATAATTCCGGTATATTTTACGCCTCTTTTTCTGGGCATACTAATCAACATAACATGCGGATTGTACTATATAAAAGATATTTTTATTAAAATTACTATAGCTTTCTGTTTGATTGCAATTCAATATATTAATCCAAGCGCAGAAACATTTAACGTTACAATTAAAAAAAATCACAACACACTAAAATGTATTGATTTATTTATAAAAGACTTTAACATAACAAAAACAGATTTTATTATAATGCCTTATCTTGGACAATATGCAAAACTATACTACAAAAACCTTGCATTTATGGATTTTGACTATGAAATGCTAAAAACAAAAAACAAAATAATCAACAATTTAATAAGCAAAAATGCAAAAACAATTAACAAAAAAAATATACATTTTCTAATGCAGCCTTATTTGAACGAAAAAACACCAAATGAGTATATCAATAAATATTTTATTGAAAACTACGACAAAAAAGGGCAGGAATTTAATAATATAATTTTAATAATTGACAAAAAAAATTCAAAAACGGTATCAAAACAATCTATACTCAAATGCAGCACTGACACACAATATAATCCCAAATTAAAAAAAATAAGTTTTAAAAACCCAAACACTCCCCAAAACCAAGCAAAAACTTTGTTTGACTCAATTAAAACAAAAACCTTATACAACATACTGGATATCTTAATTCAAAATTTCTACCTAAAAGAAATAGTAGAATATAAAAAAATAAACGATAAATACTATAAACTAAACACAAATAAAAATAATCTTATTGATACTATTAACTCAGCAGAAAGCGACTATATCTTTATAATATTTAAAAAATTGTAAAGAATTATTAATTTTATTTATAAAAAACTAATTTTTAAAACAAAAATGACGAAATAGTTAATGTGGAAAAATAGTATAATTTGTTTTGACTATTGAAGGAAAATCATTAAAGGAAAAGTACTATGACAATAAGTTCGGTTAACTATAATCTGCAAAGCTCATACGGTGCGTATAATCAAAAATTAACACAAGAAACAAGAGAAAAACTTGCAAAGCTGGGTATAGCTTATAATTCAAATACAACTGAAGCAGAAGGAAAAAGATTGATTGCAGCAGCAAAAGCTGAACAAAACGCAAATGAAAACAATCTGTTTTCAAACAATCAACAAAAAAATGATTTATTTGAAAGAGCTAAAACACTTGCACAAAAATTAGGCATAGAAGTAAAAGAAGGTACAAATTTTAACAGCTTGATGATAAGCATAGAAGCTAAACTCGAACAGCTTATTAATGCAAATAAAAATAACATAACTGCACTAAAAGAGCTCAAAGGTTTAAGTATGGAACTTGCCAATATACAAGCGCAAAGCAGCGGCTCCAGCGGATATGACAATACAAATCAAGCGCTAATGACAAGTCTTGAAATGCTTGCCGAGTACAATAAAAATTACTTAAATAAATAACTAAAAGAAATAGAAATTCGTTCTGAAATTGACGCTTTCGCTGTGTGTACCCGAAGGATTTCTTGTAAGTCCCGCATAAACTCCAAAATCCATTACTTTTGTTTTAAAAGGCGAAATATTAATACCGAGGTCGTGATCGGTTGCTCTGGTAGTTGTATCATATTTATTATAAAAACTCAAAGAAAATTTATCACCAAGGTTCAAACTTGGTGTAAGGTATAATTTTCTTGAGGTAGGAATTTGATCAATATCCCTATAATTAGCTTCAACACCGGACGCTAACATAAAAAATTTACATGGAGCAAATTCAGCACCTGCCAATATTTTATAATCATTGCTGTTGTATTTATTTTTCATTTTGGTCATGTCCTGAACAAAGCTAAACTTTGAATTGACGGGGATGATGGTTTTAGTATTTTCTTTTTTAAATGTTTCTCCATATTTAGAAGGTGAAGAAAAATTTTCTATACGGAGCTTAAATATTTCACTGTCCGATACGGTAATGGCATCTTCATACGAATCAAATTTTGAATCATTTGAAGCACCTGCATCTAAATCTAAAGAAACATTCTCATCTTTATATTCTTTATTTAATTTTTTCTGTATTTTTTTTTCTTCTTTCCGGATTTCTGCCTGTTTCATCTGCTCCATTGAAGCACATTCAATCAGATAGTCAAAGTAAGCATCAGAATATAAATAATCGTTTTTATACTCTTCCTGCTGTTCAACGTTTGCAAAACAGGTTGCAAACACAAAAGAAAATATAAACAATAAGTAAATCAATTTTTTCATATCGAACGAATATTATAAAATTAATAAAGATATTTTACAATCATAAATCACGAGTATATTTCAGAAATTTGATTCAATTTTTCTAAAGCAAGCCCTGAATCAATGGTTTTTTTAGCAATCAAAATTCCATCCATAATAGAATCGGCATGTTTTGATATATATAATGCCAAGGCAGAATTTAAAACTATTGCATCATAAGAAACATTTTTTAATTTATTTTGAAATACATTTCTAATAATATCTAAGCCATGGATTGAATTTTCACATTTTATTTCTTCCAAACTGCCACACTTCAACCCGACAAGCTCAGGATTAATAACATACGTAAAAATTTTATTTTTCCAAGCCTCTGCAACAAAAGTATCACCTTCAACAGAAGCATAAGAAAAGTTATTGTTGCCTGACAAAACAATAGTATTATCATTGTTTAATTTCAAACAAATATTGGCATACCTTTCAACATTTTCTTTGTTATCCACCCCTATAAATTGATTTTTAACACCTAAAGGATTTAATAACCTATTTATAACAGTAAAAATGTTATTAAAGCATAATTTATTAAACACATCCCTTGAATACTTAATATAATTTTCGTTTGGCGAAATTTTAAAATACGCAAAATGTGTTTTTTCAAATAAATCCGGTGAATATTCAAAATTATTAGCACCTGAATTTTTGAACGTCAAAAAACTTTTTGAAAAATCGATATAATCACCTGTTAAATATTTAACAACGCCAACACCTGATGCAGACAACACAACATCCATAGCAAAAGAAATATCAATAAAATTGTCGTTTTGCAAAAATGAAATATTTTCTATTGAATTAAAATGGGGAACATCAAACTTTTTAAAGGAATCTCTGGAAGCCAATATAGCTGCAGTAATTTCATCATCTGTTTCGCCCTTAACTTTTAAAGCAGTTACAAAAGAGCTGGTTAAGATATCATCCGCAAGTCCCGACAAAATTTCATCAAAGACCTCTTTAACATCAGTTGAAGAAAGATCATAACCGAATATAAGTTTATTAATAGCTTCTTTTATCATAATAAAAGAATAACATTCTTTTGCAAGAAAGGAAGGTATATTAAAAAATTTAACAAATAAATTTTTGATATACTTGCAAAATAAATTTGTTTATAGTTTGATAGAATTAAGACAGTACTTAATAAAAAGGAATTTAACAAAGTGGTTAAAATAAGACTTAAAAGATTAGGTTATAAGAAAAATCCGAGCTACAGAATAGTTGTAATTGACAGCCGTTCCAAAAGAGAAGGTGCACCTATTGAAGAACTCGGATATTACAATCCGAAAACAAAAGAAATGAAATTAAATACGCAAAGAGCAAAAGAAAGACTATCTCAAGGTGCTCAAGCAACAGAAACCGTTATGTATTTGATTAATAATGCAAACGAAGACGGTAGCCTAAACTACAAAAAAACTGAAACAAAAAAATTATCTAAAAAAGCGCAAGCAAAATTAGAACAAGAAAAAGCTGCCCAAGCAGACCAAGCCGCGCAAGAAGCGGAAACTTCTGCTGACGAGGCACAAGCATAAGTTTTTAAAGAACACTCAATAAGCCTCGGGTTTTCGAGGCTTATTTTTTTATATTTAAGAATAGAGGGCATTATGGAAAATACAACTCAAACTATAAATATTAGACCATCAAAAAGAATACTAAATCTACCGAAATATATTTTTGCAGAACTTGCTGACCTAAAGCAACAAGCAATCTCAAAAGGTATAGATGTAATTGATATATCTATAGGAAATCCTGACGGTGCAACTCCTGATCCGGTTGTAAAAGTTGCACTTGAAGCAATTCAAAATCCGATGAATCACGGTTATCCAAACTTCAGAGGAAAACCCGAATTAAGAAAAGCAATTTCGGACTGGATGAAAAGACGCTATTTTGTAGATATCAATCCTGAAACCGAAGTTCAAACATTAATCGGCGAAAAAGAGGGATTAGCAAACATTGCTATGTCCTATACGGATGAAGGTGATATAAATATCATTCCGGACCCATACTACCCTGTATTATGCAGAGGAACGTTAATTGCAGGAGGACAACCATTCTTCGTAAAACTTAAAGAAGAAAACAGATTTTTAATAGACTTAAATGACATTCCAAAGGACGTAGCAAAAAAAGCTAAAATGTTTTTTATCAATTATCCCAATAACCCGACAGGAGCAGTTGCTCCAAAAAGTTTTTTAAGAGATGTGGTGGCTTTTTGCAGAGAAAATAATATTCTTCTTATTTCAGATTTAGCATACGGAGAAGTATGCTTTTCAAATTACCGTCCGTATTCAATTTTTAATATCGATGGAGCGAAAGATATTGCAATAGAATTTCATTCATTTACTAAAACATTCAACATGGCAGGCTGGAGATGCGGTTTTGCTGTCGGTAAAGAAGAATTTATTCAAAATTTATACGCAATGAAATCAAATATAGATTACGGAACTTCAACCATAGTTCAAGACGCTTGCATAGCAGCCCTTACAATGCCTCAAAGTTACGTAAAAGATATAATGGATAAATACGATGCAAGGAGAGAAATAGTTGCACAAGGATTTAACGAGCTTGGCTTTTATGCCCCAAGAAGCGATGCTACTATGTATTTCTGGATAAAAATACCTTCAAAATTCAAAAGCTCGATGGAATTTTGCAAATATGTACTTGAAAAAACAGGGGTTTTAATAACTCCGGGAAGCGCTTTCGGGGCTATGAGTGATGATAGGTTCAGAGTTTCTCTTGTACAGCCAATCTTAAGACTGCAAGAAGTATTTAGAAGATTTAAAGAAGCGGAAATAAGATATGAATAATTTAAAATAATTTTATTTTAAATACTCTTTAAATTTCTTATTAACATCAAAATAAAACCCGCAACCATCCAACATTTCAACACCGTTATATATTAAATCGGGGTTGATATTCGGATAATCTCTGCAAAAAATCGGTCTAATCGGATATATAAGACATTTATTTTTTTTAGAAATAAATTTACACTCAAACGTCAATGCGCCGTTTTGAAAATCAAGCTTATCTGAAATTACACCCGATATGCGAAAATTTCTGTAGTACCTATATTTTCTTTGCATTTGTTTAAAAACTTTTTCGGATTTAACATATCCTTCTTTGGTTGAAAATAAAATATTTCGACAGCATTTTCCGCACCTTTTGCACTTTCCTCTTACTACATATTTTGAAGAAAATAATTTATTATTAATTTCAAGAAAAATATCTTCCAAAAAATTTTTAATATTATTCAACAACATTAAAACTCCCGATAACTATCCATTGTTGAAGATTTTCAATGTCAAACACCTGCAAATAATACTTACCTTTTTCATATAATATAAAATAATCAGAATAATAATTTTTATTCTTAATTCTGCATTTTACATTCCTTATTCTCGTATAACCCCCTACATGGGCATTGTCATCCTGTTTAACAATTTGATATTTAATGTAATCGGATTTAAAACCAAAAGGTGTATATACCAAGAAAAATATTTTATTTCCGGTTAAAAAAACGTTATTTTTATCTGAACTATTTAAAATACTCTTTTCAATTTCTTCAAGTGAATTACCGAAGTACAGAAGCGGTTTTTGCTTTTTACCCCATGCAAAACAAATACCGCTAACAAGCAAAAATAATATAACGACCAAAAAAACTTTTTTCATTGTACCAAACTATCATACAACATTTTAACTTTAGCTTGCACTTGAGCTTTTAATGACTCATTTTGAGTTAATTCAATAAACTTCTCGTATGCAAAAATAGCATCCTTAGAATTTTTATCTGCTTCCAATATCAAACCTTCAAGATAGAAATAATCGGGCTCTAAAGGTTTTAAAACAGATGCTTTTTTAACATTAATCAATGCCATACCGTAATTTTTCAAATCATATTGAATAAGTGCTTTATTATAATACAATTTATCATCATTATTATCCTGCTCAATAGCCTTATCTAAAACAGCATCAGCAGCTTCATAGTCTTTCAATTCATACAGCGCTTGCGCATATCTGGAAAGAACCTGTATATTTGTATTATCAATTAAAACTGCTTTTTCATAATAATCTTTTGCAAAAGTATTCATCCCAAGCATAAGCGAACAATCCGCAAGTCCTGCCAAAATTCTGTAATCGTCGTTATTGTCAGTATATAATTTTTGATAAATCGAAAGAGCTTTTTTATAATCTTGATTTTGCAAATAATCATCCGCAATCTTAATTAAATTATCGGTTTTATCATTCTTTATGTCAGACAAAGAAATATTGTTTTTAGCGAGCGTATCTTCATCTAATTTTAAAAGTTGAGAATACAAAGTATCAGCAAGCTGCAATTGACCCAGCTCAGATAAAACAACTGCTTTATTGTATATTGCTAAATAATTATTCTTATCAACCGCAAGAACATCATCGTAATACTTTAATGCATCGGTAAATTCAGCATTATTTTGATACATTCTTGCAAGCTCAAATTTGATAAAACTGTCTTGTGGTTTAATTTTTTTAGCATTTTCTAAAACATTTATTGCGTTAGTATAATCCGAATTTTTAGCATATAATCCTGCAAGATTAATAGCAGCCGAGACATTATCGGGATAATTTTGTAAAAAAATCTTATTTTGTTCAATAGCAGCTGCCAGTTTATTATTTTTATCCAACAATAAAGCGTAATCATATCTTATAGAATTTAAATCGCTATCCAATTCAAGAGCCTTCTTGAATGATTCCTCCGCTTCCTGAAGTTTATCTTGCTTCATTTGAGCGACAGCAAGATTAGCAAAACTCATTGAATCATTTTTATTAATACCGACAGCACTCTTAAAAGCAAGCTCAGCTTTAGGATAATCCCCTTTTCTTAAAAGCGCTAAACCGTAATTTGAATAATCTCTAAATTCCGAAGGATTTGTTCTAAGAGCAAGCGCAAACTTTTCAATTGCATTGTCATAATCTTTTTCTTCAAGATATATATTTGCAATAGCACATTGCCCCTCGATATTATTTGGATAAGCCTCTAAAAACGCTTCATAAGAAGAAATTGCTCCCTTATAATCACCCAAAAGACTTTTTGCATTGGCTATATTTATATAATTGTACTTATAGTCGCTCATTAATGACTGTGCTTTCTCATACGCATCAAGAGCATTTTGATATTCGTACAACTGCATATACAAATTACCTAAACTAACATATAAAAAGCCATCCTGCGGGCGCAAAATTATTGCTCTGTTATATGCAGCAATAGCATCTTTATATCTTCCGAGTGCCGAATATAAACCTGCAACTTTAATATTTAAAACTGCATCATCAGGAGAATATTGAAGAGCTTTTTGAATATAAAATAAAGCCTGCTCATTATTTCCTTCCTGTTCATGAACGGTCGCACTGTTATACAATCTGTTTGATTCAGCACTCATTTTAGCATCAGCGTGATTAGACAAAATAACAATACCAAATATAATACTTGCCGCAAAAATAATTCTTCTTCTCATAAACAATATTATTAAACTTATACGGATAAATTGCAACTATTAAAATTTATAACAATAGTCATTGGTTTATTTATTTTAAAAACATTTTATATTAGAATATATTTAAGGAAATATTCATTATTTTAAAGGTAGAATTTTTGCGCTCACGGATTTTAAAAAATGTTAAATTAACGATCATAGCAGGTTTTATTCTACATTTAGCTATAAGCCTTCCTTCGTTTGCCGATTCCGTAAATCTTCAAGAAACCGATACTATAAGAGCGGAACTTTCAAGCATTAAAGATAAAAAATCACCGCAATATACAAAAGCAAAACAAAAGCTTGAAAAAATAATTTCACAAAACAAAATAGATTACTCTGATGAAGCAAGATTAAAAGATATAGAAAGATTAATTAAAGAACAAAAATTTAATACAGCAACCTACGAACTAAACGATTTAATTGAAAACGGAACACAATTAGACCTTTGCTATATGTTGCTTGGAGATATATCCGCAAAGTCTGCAAACAATCCTAAAAAAACTGCATCACTATACAAAGAATCTCTTAAATACAACCAACAGAACTATTTAGCGACTTATAAATTAGCAAAATTATACCTAAGAGAAAATAAAAATATAATAGGCATTGAATATTTAAAACAAACAATACAAAACACAGACGATGAAAACATTCTCAAAGAAATTGAATACATAATACAAAACAAAATAATGCCTCAAGACAGATATGATGCAAATAATCTTTACGAAGCACTTGGAGAATTATATCAAAAACAAAACAGAAAAGCCGATTCATATATAGCATTCAATAAAGCAATACAAATAAATCCGAATGATATATTTTTAAAATATTACTTGGGAGATTTATATTTTTGCGATTGCAAAGACAAAGAAGCAACAAGCGTATATGACGATATTCTTAAAGAATATCCCAATGATACGATGATAAGAATTTCAAAAGCAAAATCTCTGGCTAATGAAGGTAATCTGTTAAGCGCAGAAAAAGAATTTAAAATAATCCTTGAGCAAAATCCAAACTCAGCTCAAGCTAAGTACGGATTATATAAAATTTATGAAAGAAAAATGCCGCCTGATAAGATATTGGAAAAAATTTATTCTAACAAAAAAAATTATACGGCAGGACAAAAAGAATGTCTTGAATTTGCAGACTTTTTAGAAGAAATGAATGATTCAAAGGCGGCAGAAAACTATAGAAAATTTGCTGCAAAATTAGATGAACTTGAAAAAGAAAAACAGCTTGCATTAATAAAAGCAAAAGAAGAACAACAAAAATTACAACAGGAAACAATAAAATCAAAACAAAACAAGACAGAAAAAACAACTCCAAAACAAGAAACAACGGAAATCAAAAAAACAGAAAAACAAAATCAAATATCTCAAACACAAAACAAAAAAAATGAACAAGAAAAACAAAAGCAAATTAGCTTAAATGAAAAAAAACAAAAAGAATATGAAAATAAAATCATCCGGCAAGAAAGACAAAAAGCAATATCAAAAGACCCCAAAAAATACAATGAATACAAATTAATCATTGACAAATATCAAAAATTAAACCCTAAAGATGCATCAATATATGTTGCTATAGCAAACACATACAAATTAATGGGCGAACCTACAAGCGCTCTAAGAAATTATCGTGAAGCTCAAAAGTTTGATCCGACAAATTCAGATATTTATTATAATATCGGATTAACTTATATGGAGCTAAACAGTTTCATCAGCGCAAAAGCCAACCTTATGAAATCAGTAAATCTAAATAAAGAAAATAGCAAGGCAATAAAACTGCTTGCCTTTGTCAATCAAAAAATAATAACTCAAATCATCAATTCTGCCTATGAAAAATACGAGAAAAAAGATTACATAAAATCGGAATCCATTTTAAACGACGGACTTAAAAGCTATCCAAAAAATCCCCAAATGCTATATTACCGCGCTCTTGTATATGATGCAATGAACAGAAATGCAGCACAGATAATTGACTTACAAAAAGCTATAGAATACGATCCCGGTTATTATATGGCATATTATCAACTTGGAAAAGCTTATGAAAAAATAAATGATGAAAGAAGTGCGCTGGTTGCTTATGAAAAATTTTTATCAACCGAACCGGAAGAAAAAGATCTAATAAATGAAGTACAAAAAAAAGTAATAGCTCTCGGAACAAAATATTACTAGAAAAGGAAAAAATGAACAAAACTGCAATTATAATACCTGCAAGGTACTCTTCAACAAGATTGCCGGCAAAACCATTACTTTTGGTCAAAAATAAACCGATTATACAATATGTATGGGAAGCTGCAAAAAAGTCCAAACTACAAGAAGCCGTTATTGTTGCTACCGATGATTTAAGAATAAAAGAAGCAGTGGATCGTTTTGGCGGCGTTTGTGAAATGACAGATAAAAACCACAAATGCGGCTCGGATAGAATTGCAGAAATTGCATCAAGGCATCCTGAATTTCAATATATATTGAATTTGCAAGGCGATGAACCCCAAATAACCCCTGAAGTAATAGATTTAGCTATAAAAACCTTACAAGATGATGAAACTGCAGATATATCGACTCTTGTCAGACAAATTTCATCAAAAGAACAAATAAACAACCCGAACTGCGTAAAATGCGTATTTGATAATAACAACAATGCACTTTATTTTTCAAGATGTCCAATTCCATACGAAAGAAATTCAAACGAAGCAAACTACTACGCTCACATTGGAATATATTGTTATAAAAGGCAGTCACTTGAAAAATTGACAAAACTTGAACAAGCAGACATAGAAAAACAAGAAAGTCTTGAACAATTAAGAGCGCTAAAAAACGGTATGAAAATAAAAATAGCAATTACAAACTTAAATCCGACAGGAATAGATACAAAAGAAGATTATGAAAAATTTAAAGCTCTGATGGAAAAAACTTAAATATTCTCAGGAACTTCAATTTTTACTCTTTCAGACTTATAAAAGTCTCTTTTTTCACGTCCTCCATCGACATCTTTTGTAATTAATTTTTCAAAGTTAATTCTTGAAGAGTCAGAACCCAACATAAATAAGAAGTCAACATGCGCAATATCACGAACAAAATCATAAGAAACGCACAATTTTAAATCCTGCGGACCAAAAATGGCATAAAAACGAGATTCGGTTAATAAATCTTTTTCATAATTGTCTTTTAAAGGTGATACAATGGCTCTGAAACCCAAAGCAAACTTATCACTAAAGTTGAATTTCTCATTCAACATAATAGAAGATTTACCATAACGATATTTATCAAAAACAAAAGGGCTATCTCCGTGGACACCGCCAAACATGTACCCAAGGCTTGATTCCCATCGCTTAATTCTTGTTGTAACAAAAGGACCGATTCTTGCAACTCCGGTTGTTTCTCCATTACCGTACAAAGTAGCAGCACCTTGAGCTAACCCGCTTATTGCAATACTTAAATCTTGTTCCTTGTTTTCAAACCTGAAAAATTGTTTCCTTAACTCTGCCATATACCTAAATCTTGTTGTGCAATAGGCATTTTCTTGATCATGTTTTTGATAATCGCTAAATATACCTGCATATACACCATGGTTAAATCTTGCATCCAAATCACGCACCAAATAACTTTTCATATATTCTAACTGTGCAGCATAGCCTGAACGTCTCGCACCCATGAAACCTTCTGACATATACGCATTTCTTCCGTATTTGAACTGCAATCCGTCAGACAATCTGTATTTTCCACGTACAACCAAATTGGTTGTAGAACTAGCATAACCTGCTTCCAATAAACTGTTTGTGCTTCTATGACGGCCTATAATACCGACACCTATATTGCTGTCTCCGTAAACTAATGCAGGCATCAATTTTAATGTTTGACCTTTCGGTAATTTATAAACAAGTCCATATCCTATATAAGTACCAAAATTCCTCAAACTACCTGCTTCCGGAGAATTGATTTCACCTGTGGTATTATCTTTATCGGAGAGAATTTCAATATCTGAGTTTCTCATTATTTTATGCTTATTATAATAAACATCAGAACCCTTTAACAATAAAGAATTGTGGTCCCTATAACTTGTTATAACTATTTCCTTGGCATTTATCTCGTAAACTTGTTTTCTTTGAGTATCTATCGGGTCTCTATCAACTCGTCTTTGCATTAAATAATCCATTGCAACGTTTTCATATCTTTGAAAACCTCTTGTTTCAAGAGCATATTCAGCGTTTTTTGAAGTTTTCAAAGTGCCGTTTATCATCTGAATGTCATTAGCTATTAAATAACCTTCTTGAGCAACAATTTTAAATTGATATGCTTCAGCTTGAGGATTATCCATCAAAATATTTTGTTCATTTAAATCAACAAGCAAAAATTCGCCTGTCATTTCAACGCCATCTTTAATAATTTTAACATTATCATAAAGCTTCAAAGTCTGAGAGGGTTTATCTAAAACCGCTTCATCAGCTTTCAATACAACACCTTGGATTTTTGCAATAATTTCAACATTTCCTTTTGCATATACATTACCATCGCCGTCATCATAAGTAATTTTATCTGCATTAATTTGAAATTTATTTTTTTCTTCTACAGTTTGCTCTTTGTTGCTTTTATCAACCTCTTGACTGCTAAAATCTGATTCTTGGTTTTTATCCTCTTTCACAATATCAGTCTGATCTTGTATAACAGAGTCTTCGCTTTCAATTAATTCATCTTTATTTGATAAAGATTTTCTTTTTCTATCCGCAAAAAAATTTTTAACAATTTTTTCAATCCGACCACCAACACTGTTTTCCTTAGAAAAATTCGGCAAATCAGGGTCATTATATGTCGGTAAATATTGCTCTTGTGTGGGCGAGGGTTGAACTTCCATGCTATTGTTAACGGTTTTTGCTCTCACAACTTCATATTGCGCAAAAACCGCACAAGATAGCTGAAATGTAAGCAAACTTGAACAAAATACTAAACTTAACCTCTTATTAAAACTAAGCAATTATAACCCTCAATAGCCTTTTATTTTAATCTACAACAAAAACAATACCATTTCAAACTATCTTATAAAATTTAATGGATTAGTAGGATTACCCTTTTGACGTACTTCAAAGTGTAAATGAGGCCCGGTTGAGTAACCTGTTGTTCCGACTTTACCTATAATCGAACCCTTGGCAACATTTGTACCTTGTTTAGCAAGTGTTACCGACATATGCGCGTATAAAGTCGTGGTTGGTACGCCATTAATATTACCATGATTGATAATAACAACCTTGCCATAACCACTATACCAACCGACAAATATAACTCTTCCGGAATTAGCAGCTTTAATAGGTGTACCGTAAGGAGCACCAATATCAACACCTGAGTGAAATATTTTTCTTTTAAATATAGGATGAACTCTCCAGCCAAAAGGCGAAGTAATTCTCCCGGGAACCGGTTTAACAAACCCGCCGGTTACAACAACGCTCACACCTTCTTTTTGGGTTTTTCTTGTCTCTTGATTAATCATCTGAGAGATAGCTTTTGATTGTCTGGCTAAATCTTTTTCAGCTCTTTCCCAAGTGGCTCTATCTGTTTTTAACTTTTCAATCAATTTTTCATTTTTAGAAATTGCATCTTGAATATCATTTTGCTGTTTATTAATTGTTTCAATATTTGCTTCAAGATTTTTCTTCTGCATTTCAATACGTGATTTTAAAATAAGAATTTCTCTTGCGCTTTCTTTTGTTTCCTGAAGTCGCTTTTTATCATGGGCAATAATGATATTTTCAAAATACAATCTATCCAAAAAAGCATTTATATCTTTAGCATTCAACAAAAATTCTATATAACCGTTTCTTTTTTGTTTAAATATTTGCACTAAACGTTTTGATGTGTATGCCAGATGTCGCCTGTGTTCCACTAAAAGCTTATCAAGTTTTTTTTCTAAAGTTTCAACTTCATTTTGAGCGTCAACATATCTTCTCTTATTTCTTTGCAAACTATGCTGAGTATATTCCAATTTTTGTTGATTTTTATACAAACGATTGGTTTCAATTTTTTCCAATAATTTTAACTTATGTATTTCTTTTTTTGCGTGTCCTCTTTGTGCTTCAATTTGACTCTTTTTATCATCAAGTTTTTCTGCACAGCAAATTACCGTTGTGTTAATAAAAAACACAGCAACTAAGACTATTGAAAGTATTCTTAAATTTTTATCAAAAAGTCTTTTTATCATAACCTAAAACAACACGCTCAAGAATGCTCCGATTCCTACCATCCAAGCAACCAAAAAAACAGTTAAAAATATTACTATAATCTTTCTATGTTTTCTAAAAAATTCCATTTTTCACCTTTTTCATTCTTTATATCAATATAATAACAAAAACACTGCATTTATGGCAAATATGTTTTCATTAGAGATTTTTAATAAATTTTACAGCCATCATCTTGTGCATCTGTTTTTCCGTCATGATTATTATCTATGCCATCAAAACAAGAATTTTTCGATTCCCTGCCTTCTGCTCTTGGAAAAGCACGCAAAAATTTAAAATCAACCGAATTAAACAAAAATAAATAATAATCACGATATATCTTCGCAACTTTCGAGCTTTCAATTACTACGACATTTTCATCATTTTTGTACAAACCGTTTGCAGAAAAATTGGAACTTCCGGTAATCAAAATATTATTATCAATCAAAATAGATTTCTCATGATTCTTACCGCCCCAGTTTTCAACAGCTACTGGAATATGTTGATTTCTTAGTTGCATAATTTGTTTTTTATTATTTGAAACACCAAGCGCATCAAGCAATATTAAAACATTCACATTTCGTCTTTTAGCAGATAGCAATTCAAGTATTATATTTTTATCCGTTAAATAAAATGCGGAGACAAATATTTCGCTCTTCGCATTTTTAAGAGCCGGAATTATATAGTCATTATTGACATTACTTTTTGGCATGAAATATACTTTTATTCTATAATCTCCAAGTGTAAAATACTTGGGAACAAAGAACTCTTTTTTCTTCGAAAATTTGCCGGAATACATTTGATTAAATTCAAGCTCATAATATGAAGCAATTTCTGCGGAATTAAAAATCAAAGCTATATTAGCATTATACCCGCCTGAATCCGTAGAAGAAATATTGGTTGAACCCGTTACAACTTTTTTATTATCAAAAATAATAAATTTATTGTGCATTAAAATCTGAGTTTTATCAAAATGTACATCAAAATCCTTTGCAAACTGTACCATTTTAGGATATAAATCAAAAATATTTTTATAATAATCTGACACCACTCTTACAGTTATGCCTCTTTCTTTTGCCCTCTTTAAAGCGTCAATTATTTCTTTTTGTTCGCTAATTGTATACATAGCAACATCGATTGATTTATTTGCACTGTCTATTTCTTTTATAAGACGCTTTGAAAAATCCGATTTACACTCAAATGAAGGCTTAGAATATTGCAGAGGATTAATCAAATATATTTCAAAATATCCTAAATTTTTATACACTGATTTTTTATATACGCCTATACTCTTAGGTATATTAAAAGTGAAGTTATCGGAATATCCTTCATTGAAGCAAAATTTACAATAATGCACCACACTGTTAAAAGATTTCTTTAAAAACAATTCACCGTTACTTAAAATCTTTGCATAATCACATTCAGGCTTATGGACAACTCCTGATTTAAGATTTAAAATCAAAAATTCCAAAGAAGAAATTTCTTTTGCGTTATTTTTTACTTCGTGAATATTTGAAACAGGAAGATAATTAATATTATCGCAATCAAAATTAATATACGCTAAGCCGTTCTTCAACAAAAACTCACCCAAATCTTCACCGTTAATGTCGGCTTCAATTAAATAAGCATTATATTTTAAATTTTTAACTTTTGAGTGAACTTTAATATACTTGCCTGTTAAATTATCTACAGCCCAATTTCTTGCAAGAAAACCGACTTTTAAATAATCGATTGTATCAATACCAAGTTTAGTTGATTTTTCTTTAGAAAATGAATTTTGGAGCGGAGTGAACGCACTGATATTTTTCAATCTTACAAGTTCATCATTATCTATTTTATTGTTATTATTAAAATCTAAGTAATAAGTATCTGCCTCAATTACCTTTAATACTTTATAAGCAGGATAGTCTTCTCTGTGAAGGGAATAAAAGAGAAACACCAAAAACAAGAATATTAAAAATATAATGGTATAAATCTTATATTTCATAGTCATCAAAACTATTATCCGATATAAATAAATTTAATTAATTTTTGTTAATAAAAGTTTACTTTTGGTACTTGTTTATTAATTTTGTTTAATATATTATTTAAAATACTGGAACAATTATAAAAAAAGGGCAAAAAAATGAATCCTATAATTACAGAACTAGAAAAAGAATATACAGGAAAGCAAATGCCGGAAATCAATCCCGGCGATACGGTTAAAGTATTTGTCAGAATTATTGAAGGAAATAAAGAAAGAACACAAGCATTTGAAGGAACTGTTATTAAAAAAAGAGGCAGCTCGATTAACAAAACCATCACCGTAAGAAAAGTATTTCAAGGCGTTGGCGTAGAACGTGTTTTTGCTATCTATTCTCCCAGAATTGAAAAAATTCAAGTTTTAAGAAAAGGGGATGTAAGAAGAGCAAAATTATACTACCTGAGAGAACGTTCAGGAAAAGCTACTCGTATTAGAGAAAAAATGGAAAAAAGATAATTTTTCTCAGAAAAAATTTTAACGCCTTGAATGAATGCTAAAAGCAAAGTTCAAGGCGTTTTTTAAAAGAATTATGAAACACATACACTGGTACCCAGGGCATATCGCAAAAGCTCAAAAACAATTAAAAGAAAAATTGAATTTAGTTGATGTAGTAATAGAAGTGGTTGATGCAAGAATTCCATATTCAAGCTTATACAAAACCACTGCGTCGCTATGCCCAAATAAACCAAGATTAATTCTGATGAATAAATCGGATTTATCGGATGAGAATTATAACAAAATATGGGCAAATTTACTGACGAAAAAGTGCAATGCAGAGGTTATAATAACAAGTTTAAAAAACAAAAAAGACATTAAGATAATTACTGATGAAATTTCAAAACTTTCATCCGAAACAATGAATAAACGCCTTGAAAAAGGGCTTTTACCAAGAGCAATAAGAACCATGGTTATTGGTATGCCAAATGTTGGAAAATCAAGCACTATAAACAAATTGGTAGGAAAAGCAAAAACCAAAACAGGAGCAAAAGCAGGTGTTACCCGCCGGCAACAATGGGTAAGGATATCGGAAAAAGTTGAACTATTGGATACTCCGGGAATAATACCCACTATTCAAGACAATCAAAATCAAGCAACAAAATTAGCTTTTGTAAACTCAGTGGGAGAAAATGCCTATGACAGCACACAAGTAGCGCAAGAATTAATAAAAATTTTAAATAACTTATACCCGAATGAATTGAAAAAATATTTTAATTTCGATGATAAAGAAGAAATAAACCTTGAAACAATAGCTTTAAAACGCAGATGGATTTTAAAAGAAGAAAAACCTGATATTACAAGAACGGCGAACATAATCCTTTCAAATTACAGAGAAGGAAGAATAGGAAATTTTACGCTTGATAGACCGGAAGAATATGAACTTATTTGAATTTGATAACAATGAAAAAATTGTAAAAACAAACCTAAACTTAGATTGTTCTTGTTTTGATACAATAATTGGATGCGATGAAGCCGGCAGAGGTCCTGCCGCAGGCGGAGTATGGGCGGCAGCGGTTTGTTTTAATAATAATATTCAAATTGAAAAATTTAATAAATTGAATGATTCTAAAAAACTTACTTCAAAAACAAGAGACGAGCTTTATGAAACCATAAAAAACAATTCTATATGGGCAATAAAAGCAATTACTGTCGAAAAAATTGAAGAAATAAACATTTTAAATGCTTCTCTTTTAGCAATGAAATATGCCGTTGAAGACGTAATAAAACAAATAAATAACAAAAATTTTTTAGTATTAATTGACGGAAACAAACTTATAAAAAATTTTTACAAGCCTCAAAAATACATTATAAAAGGAGATTCAAAATCTGCAAGCATAGCCGCAGCAAGCATACTTGCAAAGGTATCAAGAGACAGATACATGGAAAAAATTGATTTAGAATATCCTCAATATGATTGGAAAAACAACAAAGGTTACCTTACAAAAAAACATATAGAAGCAATACAAAAATACGGAACCACTAAATATCACAGACAATCTTTTTTAAAAAAAATAACAAAAAGCCCCCGAGAAATCTCGGGAGCAAAATTATAATTTTAAATCTTCCTATATCAAGCTTAATGCAATCGAAGGTGCTTGGTTTGCTTGTGCCAATAATGATGTTGAAACTTGTTGTAAAATTTGTTGTTGGACATAATTTGAAGCTTCTGATGCAATATCGGCATCTGTAATGATTGATTTAGCGCTTGACAAGTTTTCGTATTGTATTGTCAAAGTATCCAGAGCAGATTCTAAACGGTTTTGAGCTGAACCGATTAATGATTTTCTGCTTGTAACGTTGTCAATACCTGTGTCAAGATTTTCAACCGCTGTTTTAAGAGCAGCAGCGCTCATTTTTGTTAAATCAAAGTCTGCAGCGCCTGTTAATTCTTCAAATTTAACACTTTCAAATACAGCGTTTGATACTGAAATTGTATTATCATCAGCAGCATTAGCACCAACTTGGAATGTCATACCATCAGTTTGAAGAGTAGCATCTTCAAATAAACTTAATTGTGAATACTTAGATGATGTTGATACACGATCAATTTCAGCTATACGTTCCGCAACTTCATCTTGCATAGCTTTAATTTCTTCATCGGAATAAGTTCCGTTTTTAGCTTGCAAAGTCAAGTCACGAATTCTTGATAAGTTGTCCTGAATTACATCCAAGTTTCCTTCTGCCGTTGCCAAAAGCGCATTACCGTTTTGAACGTTGTTTTGAGCAACTTTGTTACCGTTTAACTGTACTTCCATACGAGCAGAGATAACTGTACCTGCAGCATCGTCTTTTGCAGAGTTAACCTTTAAACCGGTTGACATTCTTTCCATTGCCTGCGACAACTTAGTAGTTGAGCCGGACAAAATGTTTTGGATCTTAATTGAATCCACATTTGTGTTAATAACTACTGACATAAATGAGCTCCTTTCATTAAGCCTTTAGTAATACATCCTTGCGTTTATAAAAATAGTTACAAGATAACAATTCACTAAAGGAGAGGATTTATAACGAAAAGTACAAAATATTAAAATTTTTAATATTTTCGATTTGCCAAAATTCAACAAAGAGCTCATTTTGTAAGAAATAAAATATTAAAAAATGTAAAAAAAAATTATAAACGTTATAAAATTAAATAATTGGGAAGTGGGTTTTAATCCATTGTATTTCATCATTTTTAGACAAAAACTGCTTACAATTATTTAATTTTGCCTCATATAAACTTCTAAGAATTACCCCGATATTTTTACCTTGAGAATAATTCAATAAAAACAAATCCTTACCCGTAACACACAATTTAATTGACTTCAAATTTATATAATTTAAAACATTGTTATCGCCGGTTATATAATAATAATAAGCAAGTTCATAAGCGCTAAGTTTAGAGAAAGTTTTTACAATATCAACTTTACTGCTTATTTCATAAGGAACAACTTGATTATTTTTAATAATCTCGCAACAAAATATACTAAAATCATTCAAATCAAGTGACAGTGTTTTTTTAATTTCAAAAACCTTATCCAAATCGATGTTTAATTCATCGGAAGTAAAAATTTTATAATATTTTTTTTCAACAATTTCTCTAAATATTTTATCTGCAAAATCCGAAGCCAAAAGTTTTCTTAATACAGAAAAAGCCCTGTCTATACTCATTTTGCTTCGATCTATGCAACTAAAATATTTATTTATTAAACATATATCCTCATTAGAAAATTCAAAATTAAAACGATATTTGAACCCAACTCCTCTTAAAATTCGTGTCGGATCATCGCAATAACTTTTTGAGTGCAAAACTCTTAAAGTTTTATTTTTTATATCATTGAAACCCGAAACAGGATCAAACATTTTATATACAATTCTTCCGTTTTCCGGATAAAATTCGCAATATATAGAATTAACTGAAAAATCTCTTCTTAAAACATCCTCATTTATAGAAACACCGATTTTTTCTATAACAGGTAAACAACCGCTATAAGGGTATTTTTCCGTTCTCGTAGAAGCAATATCAAACAACAAATTACTGTACTCAACCTTAACAGTTGCAAAATCCTTGTGTATAGAGTGAATTTTTATGCAATCCGGTAATCCTGACACAAAATCAACAGCATTGCCTTCTACAATTATATCAACATCTTTAACGGGGAGGTTAAGTAAATTATCCCTCACTGCTCCACCGACGAAAAAAACTTTAACACCTGAAACTTCAGCGCATTTTGCAACAATTAACAAAAACTTTTCTATTATTTCATCAAAAACAAACTGCAAATTACAACCTTTATTTTTTTGATAAAACTTCAGGATAATTTTTTTCTATAAAACTTGTATTAAATTCACCTGAAATAAAATTATAGTTATTAAGTATTTTTTTATGAAAACCGATTGTGGTTTTTATCCCTGTTATAACATAATCATTTAAAGCGCGAAGCATGCGTTTTCTCGCTTCTTCTCTATCTCTGCCCCAGCAAATTAGCTTTCCGACCAAAGAATCATAAAAGGGTGGAATAGAATATCCGGTGTATGCATGAGAATCAACTCTGGTTCCAAACCCACCGGGAGCAATATAACCTTCAATCATTCCCGGACAAGGCATAAAACATTTTTCATAATCTTCAGCATTAATTCTGCATTCAATTGCATGTCCTTGTAATTTAATATCATCTTGCGAATATGATAATCTTTCACCTTGAGCAACTCTTATTTGTTCCTTCACAATATCAACATTGGATATCATTTCAGTGACGCAATGTTCAACTTGAACACGAGTATTCATTTCCATAAAATAAAATTTCTTATTTTTTGGATCTGATTCATCCAATAAAAATTCAATAGTACCCGTACCCTCATAATTTATTGATTTTGCTGCATTAATAGCAGCTTCACCCATTTTCTTTCTGATTTCCTCAGTAATTGCAACACTTGGTGCTTCTTCTAACAATTTTTGATTTCTTCTTTGTATCGAACAATCTCTTTCGCCCAAATGAATAACATTTCCATAGCTATCAGCTAAAATTTGAACTTCTATATGTCTTGGATTTTCAATAAATTTTTCTACATATACTTCAGGATTTGCAAAAGCACTTTGTGCTTCGCTTCTGCATAAATTAAAAGCATCATCAAGTTCACTGTCAGATCTTACAATTCTCATCCCTTTTCCGCCACCGCCTGCAGTAGCTTTAATAATGATAGGATAACCGACTTTTTCAACAAACTTTCTGATAGTTTCGGTATCATGAACAATTCCTAGACCCGGAGTAATAGGGACGCCCGAAGCTTCCATTGTAGCTCTTGCATTAGCTTTATCACCCATTTTCATCATTGCATCAGCAGAAGGACCGATAAATTTTATATGATGTTCTTCACAAATATCAACAAAATCTGCTCTTTCAGACAAAAAACCATACCCTGGGTGAATTGCATCAGCACCTGCAGTTAAAGCAACTGAAATTAACGCAGGAATTGACAAATAACTCTTAGAACTTTGTGCGGGACCAATACAATATGCTTCATCAGCAAGTGAAACATGTAAACTTTGACTGTCAGCTTGAGAATAAACAGCTACAGTGGCAATCCCGAGCTCTCTGCAAGCCCTTATAATTCGAATGGCAATCTCGCCTCTATTAGCAATTAAAACTTTTTTAAACATAACAATTCCTTGGCTAAAAGCAAACAATGCTTTTTATATACAGTTTATATTATTCAACATACATTAAAACCTGACCGTATTCAACGCTTTGACCGTCTTCTACGCATATTTCGACAATTTTTCCCGAAACTTCAGATTCTATCTCATTCATCAATTTCATAGCTTCAACTATGCATACAACCTGTCCTGCACTAACTACATCACCAACTTTAACAAAAGGTTTAGCACCCGGTGCGGGAGCTGCATAAAATGCACCAACCATAGGAGAAACAATCGGAGTTCCTTTTGAAGATGTCTGCGCTTTTTCTTCCTTAACCGGATTTATTGCAGGAACAGGAGCAGCAACAGCAGGAGAAGCAACTTGCTGAACAATACCACTTATCTCTCTTCTTACTGTTATTGCTTGTTCACCATCTTCTAAAACTATTTCCGATAATTGATTATCAGTGATTATTTTTGCAATTTTTTCTATATACTCAATTTCATATTTCATTAGTTTGTATCCTTACATTCTGTCTAAATATTCATTTGTTCTGGTATCAATTCTTAAAACGTCCCCGACTTGAATAAAGAACGGAACATTAACAACCGCACCACCCTCTAATGTAGCAGGTTTAGAACCACCCTGTGCTGTATTTCCTTTTTCTGCAGGCGGAGTATCTATAACTTTTAATTCAACAAAATTGGGTAAATCAATTCCGATTATCTTGCCATCATGCAGCAAAATTTGAACAGTCATATTTTCCTGCAAATATTTAATTCCATCGCCAACCCTGTCAGCAGGAACCGGTAACTGTTCGTAAGTTTCCAAGTCCATCATAACAAGATCATTACCTTCTTTATATAAATATTGCATTTCGCGTCTATCTAACATCGCTTTTGCAACCTTTTCACCGGCTCTGAAAGTTTTTTCAACAACTTGGCCTGTTTCAACATTTTTCAATTTGGAACGTACAAAAGCTGCGCCCTTGCCCGGTTTCACATGTAAAAATTCCACAACAGACCAAAGACCGTTATCAATTTCCAACGTTAAGCCTGTTTTTAAATCGTTTACTGAAATCATATATTATTCCTGTTTAACTAATCTTAAAGACATTTTATCATAAACTTGAATTTTTACATAAAAATTTTGGTCATCTTTTGCTTTTTGTATTAAATCACAAGGAGGATTATCAATCCTATTAAGCAATTGAGCGGTTTTCTCCCTAATTGTAAAATCGTTAAAATTAATTGTGGAATATAAAATTTCTAATACTTCAGAATTATATTTTCCGCTCCAACAAAAAAACAAAGCCTCAAGACACCAATACAAAGCAAACAACTTTTTATTTTTGGCATGGTTTTTTGTGTTTCTTTTATTACCAATAAAAAAGTCATTGTTTTTGTTCTCATAAATCTTAATATTATTCAATAAAGAATTAATCATCAAAATCAAATCATATTCAACATATTTCCCAATTTCTTTAACATTAGAAAAAATTGAACACACAGCTCTTGAGACATTTGGATTAATGTCTGTAACTGCTTTTAATATTTTTTGCTTTGAAAAATCATTAAGAAAGTATTTATAATCATTCGTACATATTTCAGCCAATTTAAAAGCACATGCCTCTCTTAAAGGATTTGAACAGTCAGTTAAAAAATCAATAAGGATATTTGCTTCAATTTCAGATTGGACATGCCTGATTTTAATAATTTCAAATATTTTAGAAAAATCATCAAGACAAGCGTTTTTCAGTTTGTCAAAAACAACAAAATCAGAATATTCCTCTTTTGT
The DNA here is from genome assembly GCA_944325655.1 of Candidatus Gastranaerophilales bacterium. Taxonomy (GTDB): domain Bacteria; phylum Cyanobacteriota; class Vampirovibrionia; order Gastranaerophilales; family Gastranaerophilaceae; genus RUG14156. The sequence continues at coordinate 21,203 of CALVAW010000009.1, read as the reverse complement.
ACAATCAATTTTAAATTCATCAGCCATATTAATTATTAAAACATAATAATAACTGTAAGCAAAAAAGCAAAATAAAAATATATAATAAAAATTGACTTTTAACTAAAAAAAATTAATTTATTACTAACGGAGGTTACAATATGGATATAATCAAAAAGCTTTTTAATTTTAATGATGATGAAAGTTGCGCAATAGGTTTGTGTAAATTTAACGACGACTTTTTCAAGCTTTCAGACGCAAAAGAACAGGTAAAAAAGAGAATTAAAAAAGATGCAACTCTCACACAAATGCTAAAAAGAAGTATATAATTTTAAAAGAAAAACCTATCCGAATAATGCACCAAAAAGGGAACTAAAACACCCAAAAGCATACCGCAAAAAACCTCCAACGGAGTATGACCTAAAAGTTCTTTTAAAGCGGCATAAGGTTTAACTTCATGGTTTTTTTGAACAAATTCATCAACCAGACGATTTAAGGTAGCCGCTGTTTTCCCAGCTGCACGTCTGATACCTGACGCATCTTGCATAACAATTAAAGAAAATCCCAAAGAAACCGCAAAAAGCATGGAATCAATTCCCTCAATCAACGCAACCGAAGTTGACAATGCTATTACACCGGCAGTATGCGAACTTGGCATGCCGCCGGTTGTTGTAAAAATCTTAAAATTTATTTTTTTGTGAGTACATATATATGTAACAACCTTAATGAATTGAGCGATGGTTGCCGATAGTAATCCGCTGCATAATGCTTCATATCCCGTATTAAAAAATTGAATATCTCCCACTATTTAATCCTTTTTATTAACTTTTCTTCTATTTCATTAAAAACACAAGAATTTATATCTAACTCACTAAGTATATCACGATTTTTTTGAATTAGAGAATAAAAGATATTTTTAGCTTCACTTAACCCGAATGCACTCACATAGGTAAGCTTACCTGCATTTTTATCCTTACCGGCAGTCTTGCCAAGCTCATTAGTCGTAAGAGTGCAATCAATAATATCATCATAAATTTGAAAAAGTATACCGAAATTTTGCGCATATTCTTTCAATTTAGCAAGAGTATCCGAGTTCACTTCCGCAATCTTTGCCCCCATGATTACAGAACAATTAAAAAGCGCTCCTGTTTTATACTTATGTATGTATTTTAAATTTTCAAAATCAATTTTTTTATTTTCAGCCTCAATATCAGCCGCCTGACCTGCAACAATACCAAGCGCTCCTGCTGTTTCAAGATAATCTTTAACAACTTCCAATACAATATTCGAGCTTAAATAATCTTTCATTTTATCAATTAAAATCTGCGCTCCGAAAGAAATTAAAGCATCGCCTGCAAGAACAGCAATAGCCTCTCCAAAAACTTTATGATTTGTAGGTTTTCCCCTTCTTAAATCATCGTTATCCATGCAAGGCAAATCATCATGAATCAAACTGTACGCATGCATTATTTCCAATGCGCATGCTGCAGGCAAAGCCTTTTTAACGTCGCAACCAAACAAAGCAGCAACTTCAAGGCACATAATCGCCCTTAGTCTTTTACCTTCCAGCAATGTAGTATAACGCATAGCGTCCCATATTTTTTTAGAATACGAAGAATTGAGCGAATACTCATCGAAATATTCATTCAATTTTTCTACTACCAATTTTTTATAACAATCCATCATTTTTCATCTTCCTTAATTTTTTGTTTTAATGTATTTCTGGCTCCTAATCTCTTATGCTTGGAAATTTTTGTCAAAATTGTTGAACCGGTTTGTTTCTTAAATTCTTCATGTTTAATACTTCTTTTTGAAATTTTTTCTTTATATTCCATACATTCCGATAAAAAAATCAAATAACTTTCATATCTGCTTTTAGCAATTTTATCAAGATTGTCATAAACACCGCATATATATTTTTCTGTTACGTTATGCAGGCAATTAGAATATTTACACTTATCCTTATATTTTTTAAATTCATCAAATAAATCAGCCAATCTGTTTGGAAGAATAAAATCAAATTTTAAATTAGAAAAACCCGGAGTATCAATTATTCTAAAATTATCACACTCGATAATTTCAACATGTCTAGTTGTATGTGAACCTCTCAAAGTTTTTTTAGAAACCTCAGATACCCTGAGATTAACGCTCGGATTTAATTTATTTGATAAGGTTGACTTACCCACACCCGACATTCCCACAAGAACAATAGTTTTATCTTTTATAAATAATAATAGTTTCTCTAGTCCCATTCCTTCTTTAGCACTTATAAAAAATAAAGGATAATTTAATTTCTCATAAATATCTTTTATTAAATGTTCCGTATATTTGGGATTATCATCTAAATCTTCTTTATTAAAACAAATTGCGCAATCTATATTAAAATTCTTAAGATATATTAAATAACGATTCAGCTGAGTCAAATCAAGCTCGGGTTCCTTAACGGAACACATAACAAGAGCAAGGTCTATATTTGCAACCTTTGGTCTTATAAGAAAATTTTTTCTTTTTAAAAGTTTAGAAATAAAACTGTTATCCGAACTTAACTCGACATAATCACCGACTCTTACTTCAGCTTTTTGCTTTTTTAAAACATCTTTTAATTTACAGGTAAATACATCATGTTTTTCATTTACAACATAATAAAAATCCGAATGTATTTTATATACCTGTGCTTTCATATATCCATAATAGTTTAAAAACTCCTGTCGGGCAAATACTTGAAATACAGGAGCGTATAATTTTTGTAAAAAAAATTTACATTTATCAACAAATTTCACAGTTAAATATTTTTATACTATAATTTTAATGTTTATTTGGTGAGGATACTTATATTATGACTTTAACCGATTGGTTTAATAAAAGAAAAATGCAGCAAATTGCAGCTCGTGATAATGACGTACATATTGACGATTCAATAGGCAAACTTTGGACCCTATGCTATAACTGTTCCAGTCAACTGCCAAAAAAGGACTTGGAAAATAATCTCATGGTGTGTCCTAACTGCGATTATCACTTCAGAATAGGCGCAAAAGACAGAATTAAACTAATTGCCGATGAAAACAGCTTCACTGAAATGTTTTCAAACATAAAACCTTGTGACCCTCTTGAATTTGTCGATACTCAAAGCTATAAACTGCGTCAAGAACAAGCGCACGAAAAATCAGGACTTGACGATGCCGTAATAACCGGAACATGTTTAATTTCAGGTTATAAAGCAGCAATTGCCGTTATGGATTTTGAATATATGGGCGGTTCAATGGGTTCTGTCGTAGGTGAAAAAATCACAAGAATTCTTGAATATGCACTTGAAAATAAACTGCCTTCTATTGTATTTACTGCTTCGGGAGGCGCAAGAATGCAAGAAAGCGCCTTAAGCTTAATGCAAATGGCAAAAACAAGCTGTGCTGTTGCAAGATTAAATGAAGCAAAACTTCTCTATATAACAGTATTAACAGAACCTACATTTGGCGGCGTTACCGCATCTTTCGGAACAATAGGAGATATTATTATAGCAGAAAAAGGCGCACGTATAGGATTTGCAGGAAGAAGGGTAATAGAACAAACAATAAGACAAAAATTGCCTGCAGATTTCCAAACTGCGGAATACCTGCTTAAATACGGTCAAATTGACTTTATAGTTGAGAGAAAAGATATGAAAGAGAAATTAGCCAAGCTTATAGCTTTGCACTCCAAAGAATAGGATTATAAAATGAGCGAAAATGATAAAAAAGTTCAAATTCTTGATTTTGAAAAACCAATATACACAATCCAAGACAAAATAGAAGAACTTAAGCAAACGAGCAAAGACACACATATTAACTATGATGATGAGATAAAAAAATTGGAAGAACAAACAAAAGTGTACAAAAAAGAATTATATGAAAAATTAGAACCATACCAAAAATTGCAAATCGCAAGACATCCTCAAAGACCTAATTTTATGGATTATGTTCACTTTATGTGCGAGGATTTTATAGAATTTCATGGAGACCGACACGGCTATGACGACAAAGCAATAGCTGGCGGCATTGCAAAAATTGACGGACATAAAGTCATGTTAATAGGTACAATGAAAGGAAAATCAACAAAAGAAAATCTTGAATGTAATTTCGGTATGCCTCAACCACAAGGTTACAGAAAAGCATTAAGACTTTTTGAACATGCAAATCGCTTTGATTTACCGATAATCACTCTTATTGATACAATGGGAGCTTACCCGGGCATGATGGCTGAAGAAACGGGGCAAGGCGAAGCAATAGCGGTAAATCTCAAAGAAATGGCAAAACTCGGGGTTCCGGTAATTGCGGTAATAACCGGAGAAGGATGTTCAGGAGGTGCATTGGGACTTGCTGTTGCAAACAAAGTAATGATTTTGGAACATGCATACTATACGGTAATTTCACCGGAAGGCTGCGCTTCAATCTTATGGAAAGATGCATCAATGGCAAAAGTTGCAACAGATGCACTTAAAATAACAGGGGAAGATCTTCTGAAGTACGATATAGTTGATGAAGTTATAAAAGAACCAATCGGAGGCGCTCATTACAGTGCTGAAGAAATGTCATCAAATCTAAAAACATCTTTAATAAAAGCTCTCGATGAATTCAAAAATATGTCTCCGGAAGAATTAAGAACTCACAGATATTCAAAATTCAGAAGAATGGGAGTTTTTCAACACTAATAAACAACTAAATAGAAGCAGGTAAATTTTGATTTTTTCTAAGTTTAAAAAATTATGGATAGTATTAGGACTTTATTTTGCATGCAATCTATCTGCACATGCAGCACTATCTTTACCCAATATAAATGTAAGCATGCAAAACATCTCGACGCCGCAGGAATTTACACAAGGTGTGCAAATTCTTATATTGCTCACCATTTTAACGCTTGCACCGAGCATAATTATTATGACAACGGCGTTTATAAGAATAGTTATAGTATTATCGCTCACAAGACAAGCAATCGGAACCACAACGCTGCCGCCAAATCAAGTAATAGTCGGATTGGCATTAATTTTAACATTTTTTGTAATGTCACCCACCTTGTCAAAAATAAATGAAACAGCATATCAACCCTACATGAAAAACGTAATAACTCAGCAACAAGCGCTTGATAATTCGCTTATACCTATTAGAGATTTTATGTTTAAACAAACTCATGAAGAAGAGCTTGCGCTTTTTGTTAAATTATCAAAAATAGAAAAACCAAAAACTAAAAAAGATGTTCCTACCTATGTTTTGATACCATCATTTGTGCTGTCGGAATTAAAAACCGCATTTAAAATAGGTTTTGTAATATTCTTACCGTTTTTGGTCATAGATTTGGTTGTTGCATCTGTTTTAGTTTCCATGGGTATGATGTTTTTGCCTCCTACAACAATTGCAATGCCGTTTAAATTAATAATGTTCGTTATGGTTGACGGATGGTTTTTAATTACAAAATCACTGGTAGAAGGATTTGCGACATAAAGGATTAAATTATGGATGAAGCTTTAATATTAACGGTTTTTCAAAAAACAATACTTCTTACAATGGTTATAGCGGCTCCAATATTGCTTTCTGCTATTGTAGTAGGACTTGCAATCAGCATTATTCAATCCGTAACACAAATTCAAGAACAAACCCTGACTTTCGTACCCAAAATTTTTGCCGCTTTATTGGTTTTAATAGTAGCTGCGCCTTGGATGATTGAAATTTTTACATCAACCACAAAAGAATTATTTGAATATATTAAAGTGTTTATTTCATAAGAGGATACATAATTGAGTCAAGCACCTAATTTATTAAATCTCTTATCTCCTTATAATATAGTTGTATTTATGCTTATTTTCACAAGAATAAGCGGGCTTTTTCAATCAGCACCGTTTTTTTCTACCATACAAGCACCCATTATGACAAAAATTTGGTTCGCGGGAATTATAGCTTTCATACTCTACCCGATTATATATACACAAAAAAATTTCATTTTGCCTAAAGACACTCCGGAGTTTATTATATTGATAGCAATGGAATTTCTTATCGGATATTTAATTGGGTTTGTTGCAAATCTTATGATTGAGGGAGTTAGAATGAGCGGAAGCATACTTTCAATACAAATGGGTTTATCGATGTCAGAAGCTCTTGATCCCGCTACAGGAGTAAATTCAACCGAAATATCAAGATTATACGTATATCTTGCAACACTTATTTTTCTTGCAAGCGGCGCATATCAGTTCCTGTTTGCAGCTTTTCTTAACAGCTTTCAAGGAATTCCAATGGGTATATTTCCACTTTTTGATACAAATATAATAAATTCATTAATGCAAATTTTTTCACAATGCTTCAAAATAGCATTTGGTGTAGCTTTTCCAATATTTTCTGTTCTTCTTATAAGTGATGTTTTACTCGGCATGATGAGCAAAATGATGCCGCAAATGAACATATATATGGTAGCTATTCCCGTAAAAATTTATATCGGCTTATTTTTAATGTTAGCATTTTTAAGTGCTACAAATATATATCTTCAAGGAGTAATAAAAAACTACATGCATGCTATAGCTGCAATGTTTACATAATTAACCATGTCAAACGAACAAAACGAAAAAACAGAAGAGGCCACCCCGAAACGACGGGAGAAAGAAAGAGACAAGGGACATATTGCAAAAAGTCAGGATTTCACATCGTCACTTGTCTTAACATTCGGGCTGGGTTTAATTTATGCGATGGGTTCAGGCATGCTTGAAAAACTCAAAAATATGCTTTTTCAATCACTTACCAGCCTTAACCCTGATGAAATTTCAAATTCCGATGCAATAAACATTCTGGCACCATATTTAAAAGATTATGCTGAAATCACCTTGTTATTTTTCGCTTTTTTAGCAATAGGGGCTGTGCTTGTATTAAGATTTCAAACCGGAGCGCTTTTTGCAAAAGAAGCTCTCAAACCAAATCTTGAAAGATTGTCTCCGTCTGCTGCAATGAAATCGCTTTTGGAAAAAATAAACATATTTAAACCAAAACAAATGGTCGAGCTCATAAAATCAATAGTTAAAACAACAATTGTAGCTATGATTGGCTTCAACGTGATAATGAAAAGAAGAAATGATCTTTTTGGATTAATAGGCGCCGATCCGACAACAGGTTTTGTGGTAATGGGGTCTGTAATTTTTGAACTGCTTGCTACAATATGCGTTCTTTTAATAATAATTGGGATAATAGATAAAAAATATCAAGACTGGGAATATAACAAATCAATAAAAATGTCCAAACAAGAAGTCAAGGACGAATTTAAAAACACAGAAGGCGATCCTAAAATTAAAAGTAAAATTCGCTCATTCCAAATGAAAATTTTACAACAAAAAATGATGTCCAAAGTGAAAGATGCCGACGTTGTTGTTGTAAACCCTACTCATTATGCTGTTGCACTAATGTATAACCCTGAAAAAGTACCTGCGCCTGTAGTTGTTGCAAAGGGGGTAGATTTTATTGCTTTTAAAATAAGAGAAATTGCAAAAAATAACGGAATTCCTATTGTAGAAAATAAACCACTTGCACGAAGTTTATACAAATTAGTTGAAGTTGATGGTATAATACCACAAGAACTATATGTTGCTGTGGCAGAAATATTACAATACGTCTATGCGCAAAAAGGAAGATAATAAACTAAGATGGAGGAATTAAAAATAACTTGGGAAAATTAAAAGACTTATTAAAAAATAATGATGTAGCTCTTGCTATAGGTCTTGTTACCATTGTTTTAATGATGGTAATACCCATTCCTGCACAATTATTAGACCTTTTGCTTACTTTGAATATTTCACTTTCGGTTTTAATTCTGCTTGTATGTCTTTATACAAAAGAACCTCTTGAATATTCCAGCTTTCCCACAATTCTTCTTATAGCAACTCTTTTCAGACTTGGTTTAAATGTCACTTCAACAAGATTAATTCTCCTTGAAGCAAACGCAGGAGCCGTAATTGAATCTTTCGGACAATTTGTTGTCGGAGGTAATTATGTCGTAGGTGCCGTTATATTTGTAATACTTGTAATAATTAACTTTATGGTAATAACCGGCGGCGCAGGCAGGGTAGCAGAAGTTAGCGCAAGATTTACTTTAGACGCCATGCCGGGTAAGCAGCTATCAATCGATGCTGACCTAAACTCCGGATTAATTGATGAAAACGAAGCAAAAAAAAGAAGAAAAGCGCTTTTAAGAGAAGCGGATTTTTACGGTACCATGGATGGTGCTTCTAAGTTTGTAAAGGGAGATGCAACAGCCGGAATTATAATTACGGTAATCAATATTGTAGGCGGATTAATCATTGGAATTGTTCAAATGAAAATGCAGCCTATGACTGCTCTATCAACATACACAATATTAACAGTCGGAGACGGACTTGTTTCGCAAATCCCGGCACTTATAATATCAACAGCTACGGGCTTAATAATTTCACGTGCATCCGGCTCGGATAACTCTTTATCGGAAGACATAAGAAAAGAAATGTTCCAAAATCCGAAAGTCCTCGGAATAATTAGCGGACTGTTATTTTGCATGGGTATAGTCCCCGGAATGCCCACAATTCCGTTTTTAACTATTGCAGCTCTCTGCGGCGGATTTTGTTATAAAAAACATAAAGAAAAAATTGAAGCCGAAAAACAGGCTCAACAAGCAGAAAAAGATGCAAAAAAAGCCGAAAAACTCGGCAAAAAGAAAAAGAAAGCAACAAGAGAAAGTGTGCTTGAGCTTCTTTCGGTCGAAACGCTTGAAATTGAAATTGGCTACAGATTAGTAAGTCTTTTAGATGTTGAAAAGGGCGGCGATTTGCTTGACAGAATTTCTCAAATAAGAAGACAAACTGCCCTTGATTTAGGGATTGTACTTCCTTCAATACGTGTAAGAGACAATCTGCAACTGCCTCCGAATACTTATCAAATAAAACTTAAAGGTATAACCATAGAAACAGGCGAAGTATATCCGGATAGATTCCTTGCAATGAATTCAATGGGGGGTGCTGACGATCCTAATATTACGGGAATAAGCGCAATCGAACCTGCTTTTCACCTGCCTGCAATTTGGATATTGGAAAAAGACAAAGAATACGCAGAAACTTCAGGCTACACTGTTGTTTCCGCTTCTGCAGTGATTTCAACACATTTGACGGAAGTCATCAAGAAAAATGCCAGTGAAATTTTAACTCGTTCAGATGTTCAACAACTTATAGACAACCTGAAAAAAGAGATGAATGAAACTTACGTAAACGATTTAATGAAAGAATTGACAACAGCGGATGTGCAACAAATACTTCAAAACCTGTTAAAAGAACGTGTCTCAATAAGAGATTTAAAAACCATTCTTGAAACAATGAGTCTTCAACATAAAATCAACAAAAATTATAATTATTTAACCGAACAATGCAGACAAGCACTTTGCAGAACAATATGCAAACAAAATCTTTCAGATACCGGCGAATTACTTGTTATAACGATGACACAAGAAGTTGAACAAGAAATTGCAAAAGGTATAAATCCTGATGGCGAAAGCTTAACACTCAACCCTGATTTTGTAAAAAGATTAATGGACAGCTTAAATTCGGAATTTGAAAGAGCAATACAACAAACAGGAAACCAACCCGTTATATTATGCTCATCACCCATTAGGTTGATTTTTAGACGTTTAATCGAAAGAACATATCCACAAATAGCAATTATGTCTTATAATGAAGTTACAAATAATATTAAAGCAAAATCAGTAGGAATTATAAGAGCTAACATAAAAACTGCTGCAATTTAGAGGATTAAAGATGAAAGAATTGCTTGAATCAACAGAAGATTTTAAAATAATACCAAATAATTTTAAAAGTTCAGGTGCTTTTAAACTCTTAAGCGCAGATGATAACGAAATAAAAGCAGAGCTTATACTGTCAGATGAAAAAGAACTTGATGACTATATACCTCAAGAAAATGTTGAAATATTTGGTGTAAATAAAGTCGGGCTTGTTTATTTTGAAACGAAAATCATTGCAAAAGAGGGAAATATAATAACACTTAGTGCCACGAACGATTACAGTTTGATACAAAGAAGAGAATACTCTCGTGTAGGTTTAAGTCAGGGAAAAGTTTTATTTAAAGACATGCCCCCCGAAACAATACTCAAAATAGAAGACATATCAGCAGGAGGTATCAAACTGATATGCAGTGAACCGTTAGAAGCAGACAAACACTATTCTATTGAAATCAATCTTTCCACAAATATGAAAATAGAATGTTGTCTGCAACCAATAAGAATAGCTGAAACCGAATTTAAAAACAAAAAAGCATTCATTATCTCGGGTAAATTCACTGATTTAGAAAATGTTGACAGAATAGTACTTGTACAATATGCCTTCAAAACTAAAATGGAAGAACAAAATAAAGAAAATTAAAAAACTATGAATAACGCAATGTATGAAACAAAAGATATGAAACAAACGAAATATTCAAAAATTATTTCGTCATTATTTTGCTCAACATCAATAATAGTTCTGTCTTTGCTCTGCCTTTTAAACAACTTTTCAATTGACCTGTATACTACAACAACGCTGCTGAAAATAGTAATTCCGGCGTCTTTTTGCTTTTGGTTTATAGGTTATGTCATAGGCAAAATATTAGATGGCTTTGACAATAAAATTACAGTGAAAAAAATTGCTGAAGAAAAGAAAGCATACGAAATTCCAAGCATGTTTTCAACTAACAGCGAATATACAGATGATGAATTTGGAGTATTATGAAAAAAATTAACCTAAAAAGTATCAAATCAATTAGATTAAGCTTATATTTTGCAGTATTGTTGAGCATTATTATAATAGTTACAACATCATTATTTGCACTATACACAATGTTTAACATTAAAAATCTGGCAAGTGAATATGAATCAGACATATATAAACTCAGATATTCTATGTCGACTATTTTAGTTCAATCATTAATAATAGACACAAAAAGAAATAATTTTGATGTCACCAAAAGCATTATTGATTTACTTAAAAAAGATAATCTGCTTGCCTATACCTATGTTAAAAACAATACAACAGGAAAAATAATTCTTGGCGACTACTCTCAAAACTCAATGCTTGAAAGTTATAAAAATGACCCCTCTCAAAGCATTCAAAGATTATCAAAAACAATTGACAATTATACGGTATATTTTGGAATACCTGCAAAAGACCACATAGATTTATACTATGAGAGCTTCTTTGATATGATAACAAATATACTCACACTGTTTATCGTATTTGGTATAGTAGTGAGTGTTATGATGTCTGGAATAATATCAAAACCTCTTGAAAGGCTTTCAAAAGCGGCAAAAGAAATAAGGGAAGGTAATTTCAACGTAAAAATTAATAAAACTAATTTTACCGAAATAAATGATTTGATTAATTCATATAATGAGATGGGTTCGCAACTTAATGAACTATACACTTCACTCGAACAAAAAGTTCAAGAAAGAACCGTTGCACTAAAAGAAGCAAACCATAAACTTCAAGAAACTCAAGCAATGATGGTACATTCTGAAAAAATGCGCTCACTTGGGGAACTGGTAGCAGGAATAGCTCATGAAATAAACAATCCCATAAATTTCATACACGGCAACATAATGATTTTGCAAAATTATGCAAATGATTTATTAAAATTAATTGACCTGTACGAACAAAACAATATAAACTTTCCTGAAGATACAAAAGCAAAAATAGAATCACTTAAAAAAGAGATTGACTTAGACTTTTTAAGAGGAGACATAAAAGATTTAATAAAAAGCTGTATCGAAGGGACGCAACGAACAAAAAATATTATTCTTGATTTAAAGAATTTTTCACGCATGGAAGAAAGAGTCTTAACACAACTTGATGTTCCAAGAGAAATAGACACAACATTAAACATATTAAACAATAAATATAAAAACAGAATAACAGTTATTAAAAATTATTCACCGGATGTTCCTAAAATCGAAGCTTACGGCGGACAATTAAATCAAGTATTTATGAATATACTCGATAATGCGCAAGATGCAATGGCAGAAAAAGGTACACTCACAATAAACGTAAGCAAAATAGATACAAATATTAAAATTGAATTTATAGATACCGGAAAAGGCATTCCGGAAGAAAACTTAAAGAAGGTTTTTGATCCGTTCTTTACAACTAAACCCGTAGGTAAAGGGACGGGATTAGGAATGAGTATATCGTACAGAGTTATAAACGATCACCATGGAACAATAGAAGTTGAATCAAAAGAGGGTATAGGAACTAAATTTACAATAATTTTACCCATAAACCAAGATGCTAAAGAAACCAAAAACACTATAGCAGAAAGTGAACTGATAAAAGATATTAACGACAAAACGGAATAAATAAAATGGCAGACAAAAGATACAAAATATTAATAGTTGACGACGAAGAAGATAACTTGGCGTTATTATACAGAACTCTTCGTTCAAAATATGACATCACAAAGGCAAGCAGTGCTATAGAAGCGCTCGAAATAATGAAAACAGAGCAATTTGATTGTATACTTTCAGACCACAAAATGCCTATAATGGATGGAGTTGAATTTTTAAAAAGGGTTTATGATATACAACCAAAAACTATGCGCTTATTAGTTACAGCATATTCTGACGTCAAAATTTTAATCGACGCTATAAATTACGCAAAAATATACAGATATATTAAAAAACCCTATACTCCTGACGAACTATTGATGATAGTTGAATCTGCACTAGAATGTTACCAACTGAAAATTGACAATGAAAACCTTATAACCGATCTTAAAGATTTATTTTCCGGAACAATTAAAGCAATAATCGAAGCTCTTGATGCAAAGGATTCGTTCACGCTCGGAAGAAGCAGAAGAGTAGCTTTTTATGCTCTCAAAATTGTAAACAAGCTTGCCCTGAAGCCGACAGAAGTAAGCAAGATTGAACTTGCAGGCCTGCTGCATGATATCGGCATGATTGGAGTTGCGGAAGAAATTTTAAACAAAACACAAAAACTGACAGACGAAGAATATGAAAAAATTAAAATGCACGTGCATTACAGCGTAAAAATACTCGAAGATATAAAACAACTCTATGACATAACAGAAATCATAAAATACCACCATGAATACTATAACGGCTGTGGTTATCCTTACGGATTAAAAGGTGAAGAAATACCGCTGGGCTCCAGGATTATAGCAATAGCGGATGCGTATGATTCTCTTGTGTCCAACAGAGCATACAGAAAGAGCATGAGCTCGGAAGAAGCGGTAAAAATAATAGAACAAGGGGCAGGCAAGCAATTTGATCCGAATTTGGTACAAATTTTTGTAAGCATTTTACCGGAAGCAATAAAAGAAATAGAAGCATACGAAAAAGAAGAAAAAAACGAATATCATCCGGAAGAAATAAATGAGAACAGTTGAAATATACACAGGCGCCTATGCATCAGGAAAGAGCGAAAATGCACTTAACCGAGCTATAGAATATACAAAACAAAAAAAAGAAATAACTCTTGTAGATCTTGATACTGTGGAACCTGCATATTGCATGCGTCCTATAGCAAAAAAATTGCATGGATACGGTATCAATTTAATTTTGCAATCCGATTATTTTGGACTGGGCGAAGCCGGAAGTTATGTTACAAATGAACAAATCAACTGTTTAAAAACTACAGATAACGACATCATAATAGATGTAGGATATGGTGTTACAGGATTAGACACTTTAGATATTCTGACAGATATAGATTTGGAAAAAAATATTAAAATTTATCTTGTAGTAAACACATCAAAATTTGAAACAAAAGACAAAGATTCAATTATTGAATATATAAATTTCAACAGCGGAGAAAACAAAAAGCCTTGGAAAAAAATAAGCGGGCTCATCTCCAATACGCATCTGGGCGATGAGACTGAATTAAAAGATATAATAAACGGATATAATATTTTAAAAGAAGTTTCAAAAGAAACCAATATACCAATAGCAGCTATTAGTCTTGATAAGAAATTTGCAAAAGATTTTACAGACAAAACATACGAAAACATACCTGTCAGATTACTGGACAGACACATGCCTGAAGCATTATGGTGAAAGAATTATTTATTCTTGTTAATTGGTATATAAGTTCTGGTAGCAGTACCTGATGTAAAATGGCTAGAGTTAATAATTTTTGACTCTAATGTTGTTTCATCTTCGATTTTATTAATGTCTTCTATGTCTTTAAGCTGCTCGTCACTTACATAATAGGAATTGTCGTCAAAATTATAATCTTCATCAAGATCGTAAGAATATTGAGCCTTTTCTTTTTGTGGTTGAGCATTGTCAAGAGCGTAAGACTGTTGAAAACTAAACATTAATAAACCCAAAAACAATAGTGTATAAATTTTGTTCATAGAGCCTCCTACATAAAAAATACCATACAATCAGAATTTTTCAACACTAATCGGGTAATATAACTTAACAATTTTTAATTATTCATCGGGCAATATATTCAACATATTTTTCAAATGCTTTATATCCGTCTTTAAATTCAACGCTTCTTCCCGACGTAACGGTTAATCTGAGATATTTTAATTCTTTTATTCTAATCTCAAATAACTCATTTGCATACGCCGCAAGAACAATATCTCCACCGTTAGCCCAGGCTTTAAGTTGTTCTATTTGCCTGTTTACTTGAGAAATAGTACTATTTTCCAAAGGCAAAAAACCATGACGGGCTAAAGTTGCCCTATCAGCGTTAGTTATAGGAATTGAAGCAATACTGGAACCAAATATTTTTTTAATTAAAACATAATTTGATGCCAATTGTTTGTGCTTCATTGGAACATGTATTTTTCCTAACGCTACAGCAGTATTAATATTTGAATAATAATCTTCAGCTTTTATTTCTTTTTTAATAGAACCGTAATAGCAACTTAAATTGCCGCTTTTATGCATTTTAAACTCCCACTAATATTCGATATAACAATTATATACAAAAAATTGTTCTTTAAAAAATATTTAATAAAAATTAACTTTATAATACGTAAAAAGATAAATTTGCCAATATTTAAAAATTATGTTCTAATAAACTTGTATAGAAGGAGAATATAATGGAAAGAACATTTGTTGCTATAAAACCTGACGGAGTTAAAAGAGGATTAATAGGAAGAATTATACAAAGATTTGAAGATAAGTCCTATAAAATCGTTGCTATTAAAATGATGAACGTAACTCCTGAAATAGCTGCAAAACATTATGAAGAACACTTTGGCAAACCTTTTTATCCGGAACTTATCGATTTTATTACCTCAGGACCTATTGTAGCAATGGTTGTAGAAGGAAAAAATGCCATAAAAGGTGTCAGACATATAGTCGGCTCCACAAAACCCGATGAAGCGGATGTTGGTTCTATCAGAGCAGACTTTTCATCGTATTCTACCGCAAATTTGGTACATGCTTCGGATTGTCCTGCGTCTGCAGAACGCGAGCTTCATTTATATTTTAAAGACGAAGAACTTTGTGAAAACTATAGAACAATGTTTGAATTAATAATTGACGACCATGGCGGATTTAAACAATAAAAATGTCGTATGCTGATTTCTTCAATTTTAATGTAATAAAAAAATCAAAAAACACTGAAGCAAGAGCAGGTATTTTTAAAACCCCGCATGGTGTTATTGAAACGCCGATTTTTATGCCGGTAGGAACAAACAGTGCGGTTAAAATGTTGACCAATGATCAAATTATTTCAACCGGTGCACAAATAATTCTTGCAAACTCTTATCACATGTACCTGAGAGCAGGAACAGAACTAATAAAAAAAGCGGGCGGACTTCATGGTTGGATGAATTTTAACAAGCCCATTTTAACCGATTCCGGAGGATTTCAAGTTTTTTCACTTTCAAAATTAAGAAAAATCACAAACGAAGGTGTATATTTTCAAGATCCCAAAAACGGTTCTAAACATTTCATTTCTCCGGAAATATCAATGAAAATCCAAGAAGACTTTGGCGCAGATATTATAATGGCATTCGATGAATGCGCACCGTACCCTTGCAGTTACGAACAAGCAAGAAAAGCTCTTGATAAAACAAAAAGCTGGCTCGAGATTTGCTTTAATGCACACAAAAATTACAACCAAGCACTTTTTCCCATAGTACAAGGGGCTTTTTTTGATGATTTAAGAATTGAATCAGCTAATTTTGTATCAAAATTTGATGCGGCAGGATATGCAATAGGAGGTGTATCGGTAGGCGAACCGACTGAAATGAAAAACCATATAACCGAAATAACCGCTCCTTTGCTTCCTTTTGATAAACCAAGATACTTAATGGGAGTCGGAACTCCTGTTGATTTAATAAACGGAATAAAATTCGGCGTAGATATGTTTGACTGCGTATTACCCACAAGAAACGCACGTCATGGAACATTTTTTACATATAAAGGCAATAAAATAATTAAAAACAAACAATATATAGATGACTTTTCACCTCTTGATGAAAATTGCAACTGCTATGCTTGTAAAAATCACACAAAAGCATATATAAGACACTTATACAAAACACAAGAAGCTACAGCTGCAACTCTTTTAAGTATTCACAACATACACTTTCTGCTAAATCTAGTTAAAAACATCAGAAAATCCATATTAGAAGAAAGATTTGAAGAATACACAGATGAACTCCTTAAAGGATTTAGTAGCGACAATTAGTTTTTATTGTAAATATGTTCCAAATCAAAAGGAATGATTGCAATTTCTTTTTTATCATTTTTTTTATTGAAAATTGCTCTTAAATATGAATGATTTTCACTTCGACCCATCCACATCATAATTAATCGCTCTTCTTCCGGAGCAAGACAACCGGAATTTTTTTCACAGGAGTCAACTTTAAATTCAGCCTCTAAAACACCAATGCGAACAAAAATTGTCTTTTCATCCAAAGTAGATTTTGGATCGGCTTTAATATTTAACCCTTTATACTTATACATCTCTGCGCTGCTTCGTTTTTCGGGATTTTTTTTACACATTTCACCAATTAAAAAATGGCTTAAATCCTGCTCAAGCTTGCCTATGATTTTTTGTTCATCCATAAAAAAATTATATCGTTATATTTTGCAAAGTAAAGAAAAAAATACTCAAAAATTTTAAGAAACATTAAGAATATAAAGAAATTTTTACAAATTATAACAAAAAACATTTGACTTCATACCTTGTTTATAGTGAAATGAATAATACAGATAACTATTATTAAGGGGAAAATATGCCTACAATTAATCAATTAATTAAAAAAGAAAGACAAAAAATTAAAGATAAAACAAAATCACCGGCTCTTACAAGCTGTCCTCAAAGACGTGGTGTTTGCACAAGAGTATACACAACAACACCCAAAAAACCTAATTCAGCTATGAGAAAAGTTGCTCGTGTACGTTTAACAAACGGATTCGAGGTTACTTCCTACATTCCCGGAATTGGACATAACTTGCAAGAACACTCTGTTGTGCTGATCAGAGGCGGAAGAGTTAAGGACCTTCCGGGTGTAAGATATCACATAATAAGAGGTACCTTAGATACACAAGGAGTTGCAAACAGAATGCAATCCAGATCTAAATATGGTACAAAAAAAGCAAAAGCTAAGAAACAGTAAGAAAGGTTAAGATTAAAATATGTCAAGAAGATCAAAACCGGCAAAACGCATTCCAGCACCGGATCCTATATATAACAGTGTAGATATAGCTAAGTTCATTAACCGTTTGATGAAAAAAGGCAAAAAATCTGTGGCACAAAGAATTTTCTACACAACAATGGAACAAGTTCAACAAAAAGCAAAAAACGAACCCATTGAAACATTTAAGAAAGCTATCTCCAATGCTACACCTTTAATTGAAGTTAAAGCGCGCAGAATTGGCGGTTCAACATATCAAGTTCCAATCGATGTAAAACCTGACAGAGGCGTTGCCCTTGCTTCTCAGTGGATTATTGAAGCTGCAAGAAAAAGAGGCGGCAAGTCTATGATTGAAAAACTTACAAATGAAATTCTTGATGCTTCAAATTCTACAGGCTCAGCTGTTAAAAAGAAAGAAGACACGCATAAAATGGCAGAAGCAAATAAAGCATTTGTCCACTACAGATACTAATAATTTTAATCATATAAAAAACCGGCCGATAAATTATTTACAGCCGGTTTTTTTAATGCAAAAATCAATATATGAAAGAAAATCCAAAAAAATTTATAGATTTTATAATTACACAAAAATGCACATATAATTGTATATATTGTTCTCAAAGCAAAGCGGAAACTAAAAACAAAGAAAATGCTAAAAATAAAACAATTAATTCATTTTTAAAAATACTTCAAACACTTGAAAATGACTGGGAAATAACAATTACAGGCGGAGAAGCAATACTGCATCCTAATTTTTTTTATTTGATAAAAGAAGTTAAAAAACAAAATTTTAAAATCAATTTAATAACTAATCTTTCATTCAACATAAAAATATATCAAAAAATATTTAATATATTGGATAATTCACTAAACAGATACGATATAAGTTTTCATCTCGACGAAATTAAAAATTTTGATGAAACACTTAAAAAAGCGGAACTGTTCCTCAAATCTAAGCCTTATGAGACAAAAACAACATTTCTTATCCCTATATTTAAAATCAATAAACATAAAGAAAAACAAATTGAAAAAATAATAAACTTAGCAAGAAAATATCAAATAAACTACGATTATCAACAAATAAGATATTTAAATAATTTCATTAAACAAACATCAAAAGAAAAAAAATATTTTCAAAATATAAAACCTGTAAAAACATATTCAAAATTATGCAATGCAGGCAAAACCAGTTTTATTATATATGAAGACGGTGAAGCATACAGATGTTATTCTTCAAGATTTTTAAAATCAAATTCAATGGGAAATATCAACAATAAAAATTTTAAACTCATTAAAAAAGCCACTCCTTGCGCAATGAAATATTGTAACTGTCCAAAACCAATCATATATAATCAAATCAAAGAAAACAAAAAACCAATTCAAGCAATCGTACAAAACTTAAAAAATTTATTGTTTTTACCTTATTTAATAATAAAAAACAAAAATATTATCAAAATTAAGTTAAAGCAAAAAATTACTTAAATCCCAAAGGATTTTTTTTGTATTGGACTTTTCGATAATCGCTGTCATCAGATTTTTGTAACTCTGTTTCATTAATTGATTGCATTACATCCTCAAAAGAAATTTCGCTTCTGTCTTTTCTTTTTGCAATTTTAGATGCCTCATCTACAATAAAAGTAATAGAGCGGCTGGAGTGGCCTTTTAGAGCATCAGCTAAAGCGTTAATCTCATCATCTGAATAAGCTAATCTTTGACCTTTTTTTCTTGCAGCCAAAAGCGTTTTTAACAAATTCACAATCTGATTTTTATCAGGCAGCGAAAAATAAATTTGCCCGTCAAAACGTGCTTTAAAGGCTTCATCTAAGTTATTATACTTATTGGTAGCAGCTAAAATAATAATATTATTGTCCTTAGCTTCTTCAATTAATCTAAGGAGCGTTGTTAGAGTTTTCACATTTTCTTCGTTAGTTGAGCCGCTTCTGTTGGAAGACAAAGAATCAACTTCATCCATAAACAATAAAACAGGTTTATTACTCTTTTCAGCACGTTTTTTTAAAAAAGAAAAAGCTGCTTCCAAATTATTTGCCGTCTGATTTATAAATTTTGAACCAATTTTTGAAACATTAAGCAAATACAATTCAAGATTAGCTTGCTTTGCTAATGCTTTTACAATAAAAGTTTTGCCGCAACCGGGAGGTCCATAAAATAAATAACCGCGAGGGCGAGTAATTCCGTATTCTTCATAATCCATTTTTGCCTGTTCAGGATTTAAAACCGGTTCTATAATGTCTTCGTTTAATCTCTTTTTTATATTATCCATGCCAACAACGTCAAAAAATCCATTTGGAGATGAAACCGAAGGACTATAAAGTTCTAAAAACATGCAAGATTCCGGCACAACAATATCATTAGTTTTTTGAATATATTGCTGACGTTCAATTGTATTTGAACCGAGAGTGCTTTCTTTTTGCAATTCATTCAGTGAGTGCTTTGACTTATTTTTATCAACAAAATCGCCAGCACCCTCTGTTTTATCAGATTGCAAGGAATCCAGAGCATTTAATGACAACTTTTCAATTTCCGGATATTTATCAACAGCACTAACTTTAAGCTTCTCGCAAACATTTATTCTCCACTCTCTTTTAAAAAGATTAGGAGTGTTTTTTATTTCAGACAAATACTGCTTAATTAAAGTATCAGTATAATTCAGAGTAGGAAAAGAAATTGATATGTAGTATGCGATAATTTGTCTTAAATCAGCAAGAAAAACGCCCAAATCCTGAAATTTTAAAGTAGAAACTTTGCTGCTACTTTTTTCCATCTCAACAAGTTGATCTTCAATTTTATTTGCAATTTGTTCAGCTTGTAAAATCGACTGAGCATATTCAAAATCCCTCTTCCTCGCACTCAAAAACGAAGCGACTTCTCTTGCGTAATCCTTGTTATAGCCAAAATTGATATTGTTTATTTTGTTTATTCTCATCTTTGTCTCAAAATATTACTACAAATACAAAACATATAAATTTTGTTTTTTGCTATTTTATGTTATTATATAAATACAAAATTGACAATCAAATACATTTTCGGGACGTAGCAGGGACCCCAAAGCGAAGCGGTGGGGGTGCGCAACCCGAGTGACGCGAATTTAGCGACAGCTTAATGAGCGAAACGAGGGCAAAGGTGTGTGAAGCACGCAGGCAGGAGCGTGGAGCTCATGCCAAGTGCAAAAGCCATACCGCCCGAGAGAAAAAACAAAACAAAAGATTGATAATTGAATACATTTTCGGGACGTAGCAGGGACCCCAAAGCGAAGCGGTGGGGGTGCGCAACCCGAGTAACGCGAATTTAGCGACAGCTTAATGAGCGAAACGAGGGCAAAGGTGTGTGAAGCACGCAGGCAGGAGCGTGGAGCTCATGCCAAGTGCAAAAGCCATACCGCCCGAGAGAAAAAACAAAACAAAAGATTGATAATTGAATATATTTTCGGGACGTAGCGCAGCTTGGTAGCGCACTACCTTGGGGTGGTAGGGGTCGCAGGTTCAAATCCTGTCGTTCCGAAATTTTTTTTATACAAATCAAACCTCATTGACGACAGGACAAGTCCTGAGCGCTCGTTTAGATTTTTAA
>CALVAW010000008.1 GCA_944325655.1 Candidatus Gastranaerophilales bacterium | reverse complement strand
TGTTTCTGTTCGCTGTGTTACAGAAATGGATACAGAATAAATTTCATATTATTTTGTGTTTTAGAGTGATTATCCAATCACTCTTTTTTTATAAAAAAATCCTCGGTTATAACCGAGGATTTTTATCTATGTTTTGATTTACTTGATATTTGAATACGTCCAAGCATCTTGGTTTGGAGCTTCAAAAGGTTTTGATTCACCTTTATCTTCTTCTCCTGCTTGAGCTCCGCCATGAGCTATAGGTTTATAAATTCTGTTAAAGTATTCGATTACCATTCTGTCAGAATTAAAATATCCTTCTGCTGTTCTCATAGCTTGGCGCATTAAGCGAGCCCATTCTTGTTTGTTTTCGTAATATGTCGGTATTATTTCATTTTCAAGAGTATTCATCATACATCTGTGGTCTTTCCAGTGTCTTTCTTCCCATGGAATATCATCATCAAGTCCCGGGTATTCAATTGTATATCCGTTAATTCCAGGGAATGTGCCTTCAACCGTCCAACCGTCGTATGTAGAGAAGTGAAGTGCTCCATTCATGTTAGCAGACATTCCTGAAGTACCTGATGCTTCAAGAGGACGAGTCGGAGTATTTAACCATATATCAGAGCCTTTTTTAAGTCTTGCTGAAAGTGCCAATTCATATCCCGGAAGTACAACCACGTTTTTCATGTTGTATGATTTTTTAAGTATGTTATTGAAAGTTTCCTTGCCCATTAAATCATCCGGATGGAATTTTCCTGCAAAAATTAATTGAACTTTATTTTCATTCAACAATTTGCCGATTCTATCTTCATCCATAAGTATCAACCAAGCACGTTTATAGTCTGCAAATCTTCTCGCCCAAGTAATTGTTAGTACGTTCGGATCAAAACGTTTTCCTTGGGTGTCTGAAATATATTGGAACAAGTCTTTTTTCATTTCATATTTTGCGTCTAGCAACTCTTGCGGGGTTTTTGCCTTTGCAATTCTTTCATCTTGCCAATAGTGAAGATTAACCGCATTTGTAATAGCTTTAATAGGACATCTGTCTTTTACCCATTCCCACATCTTGTTAGCAACAAGACCATGAAGCTGAGAAACTGCATTTGCTATTCTGGACATTCTAAGAGCAGCAACCGTAAGTGAGAAATTTTCCCCGCCTAATTCAACAGCTGTTTCTCTTGAACATCCGGAGAAAAATCCGCCTTCAAGCAGTGTGTCTACCCAGTGTACTTCGTTTCCTGCAGGAACAGGTGTATGAGTTGTAAACACTGTTTTTCTTCTGACTGCTTTAAGGTCGCCGTTATATTGTCTTAATAATTCAAATGCAGCAGGAAGTGCGTGTCCTTCGTTTAAATGTATAGCATCAAAATTATATCCGACTGCTTGAAGTATTCTGACACCGCCTATACCTAGGACGGTTTCTTGAGCTATACGAATTTTTTCATCTCCATCATATAATTTGTGAGAGATTTTTCTTGCCCATTCCGAATTTCCTTCTACGTCTGTTGTAAGGAGATAAATAGGACAAGTTCCGAATAGTTCGCCTTCAACTTTATATGCTTTTACTGTTACATCTTCTCCAAATACTTTAACAGTTGTTGATGTGTTGATGTCAGTTAAGAAATCATAATGTTTTCTTATATATGCTACTTCAACGTTGCCGTTTTCATTAATTCTTTGGTCGTAATATCCAAAAGACCACAACATGGTTACGCCAACCATCGGCATTTGTAAATATCCTGCTGATTGCATATGAGAACCGGCTAAAAATCCTAAGCCGCCAGAATATGTCGCAAGGGACTGATCAATTGCAATCTCCATCGAAAAATAAGCTACATTTGGTAAAGCCATAATTTAATCCTTTTAATACTAACTACGTTTTGTTTAATAAAATATTAACACAAATATAATTATAACCAAAAAATAATTCTAAAGTGTTAATTAATATGCTCTATTATTATATTTAAAAAATAAATTTTTTTTGTTTAATATTTTCAGATGATACAAAACTTAATAATTTACATGTTTAAGATTGTTTTTTATTTTAATTTTGGTTTAAGCAATATTCTAAACATTCCAAAATTGTTGCAGCAAAATTATGACAAGCTTTTTTATCAAGTGTGCTTATTTTTCCTCCGCCTCTGTCGTCGTGCCCCCCTATTGAGCAGGATGGATCTGCTATAGTATCTTGAGCTAAAGAGTAAAATAAGCTTAAAGGATAGCGTTTGGAATGAAAACTTACTTTGTATATACCGTTTGCCTCATAAAAAACAACAGCTGCTTCTGCTTTTTTAAATTTTTCATCGTTAGATTTCAGAACACTTCGTCTAAAATTATTTAAAATGGCGCTTGTTCTGGTGTTTTCTCCGCCAAGTTCTCTCCAAACTGCGTCATCTGGCGGTATTTCAACAAATGCTATTTTTTTACTTTCACTTAACTTTGCATTTTTATATAAAGAGGCGTTAAATGCTTTTTCTTTTTCGGTTAAAGTGCACATTACATCAATATTTTTAACCATATTTGAAATTTGTTGCCGTGAAAGTTTGTTTTTTAATTTATTATATATTTCATAGGCATTTTTGTTTTTGATTAGTTTAACGCTTGGTTTAATTGTGCCTTGTATTCCGTCGCATTCCAATAATCCTTTTTTGTTACAGTCGCTTAAAAGTCCGAAGAATAAATCGTATGCGGTCTCATTTGATAATTCTATGCCCAGTGCTTCAAAAAATCTGTATATGATGCTTGTTGCGGATTTTGCCGTTGTATCCGTATATATTGGTGTTATTCTCGATGATTGCGGTATTTTTGTTTTTTTGCTTTCAATATTTGCTCCTTTATGGTGATCCATGCAAAGTATTTTGTCTGCTTTTTTAATATGTTCCCATACATTCGGGGCAATTCTTTCTTTTGCGCTGAAATCAACACAAAGAACGGTGTCAGCTGTTTCATCGTTTTTTAAGTTTTCTGCTTGTATAATGTCTTCAACCGGTTTTCTTAAAGTTAAGCTTTCTACTTTTTGAGATAAAATGATTCTTGCATTTATACCTTGTTGGGTTAAATAATCATACATTGCAAGTGCCGAGTTTGCTGCATCTCTGTCTGTTATTTCATGGCAAATTATGTCAACACTTTTTGAATGCTTAAGCTCTTTGTTAAAATATTCAGCTTGAGCTTTTGACATTTTTTTAGCTTTAAAATTGATATTTGAGTAATTAATTTGCATCTTTAATTAAATCTTTAACGGTAATTAAGTCTTTTTTAAACAAGTATCGAGGGGAATTGGGTTCTTTGGAATGTTGTCTTAAAAGATAAGACGGGTGAAAAATTGGGATAAATTTTCTTGTTTTTCCGGCAAATTCTTTTTCAAAAATTTTTCCTCTGGCATTTGTTATGGTTATTTTTTTATCCAAAAAGCTTTCAAGTGCTGTAGATCCTACAAGAACTATTATTTTAGGGTCTATTAATTCTATTTGTTTTGTCAGATATTTTTCGCAGGCTTTCTTTTCTTTGTTAGTCGGTTTTCTGTTTTCAGGCGGTCTGCATTTAACCGTGTTTGCTATATATATGTCATTTTTTTTATAACCTGTTTCAAGAAGATATTCTCTTAATAATTTTCCGGCTCTGCCTATAAAAGGTACGCCTGTTTCATCTTCATTTTTTCCCGGTGCTTCACCTATAAACATAACGGATGCTTCTTCGCATCCGTCAGAAAATACCATATTTGTTCTGTTTTTGCATAGCTCGCATTCAAAGCAGTTTTTTGCTTTTTCTTCAATTAATTTTAATTCTGCTTTCTTTGCTTGCATATTAATCCTTTTTATATTCTATTTCAAATCCAAATAGTGAAGAAACCGATTTATCATCATGTATTCTTGAAATTGCTTCGCCCAAAAGCGGTGCAACGCTTACTTGTTTTATTTTGTCCGGAATAAATGTATCTTTAAGGGGTATTGTGTTTGTTACAATGACTTCTTTTATGGGAGATGCTTGCAGTCTTTCAAGTGCCGGTCCGGAAAATACCGGATGCACAGCGCAAACATAGACATCTTTTGCGCCTTTTTCTTTTAACATTCTTGCGGCTTCGCAGATAGTTCCTGCTGTATCTATAATGTCATCGAACATAACGCAGATTTTATCTTTAACATCACCTATTATATTGCAAGCAACGGCGCTGTTGTGCTTGTCTCTTCGTTTGTCGATAATTGCAATAGGCGCTCCGACTTGTTTTGCCAGAGCTCTTGTTCTCTTAACGCCGCCCATATCCGGAGAAACACATACAAGTTCCGAGTCTTTTGTATCTATATTTTTTACATAGTTTACTATAACGGGAGTGGCATATATGTGATCGACAAGGATATTAAAGAAACCTTGTATTTGACCTGTGTGTAAATCCATAGCAAGAATTCTTGTAGCACCTGCTTGGGTCAATAAATCCGCAACGAGTTTTGCGGTTATTGCTTCTCTGCCTGATGCTTTTCTGTCTTGACGAGCATAGCCGTAATAAGGGATAACTGCTGTAATTGATTTTGCACTGGCACGTTTAAATGCATCTAAAAGTATTAGCAGTTCCACAAGGTTTTCATTAACAGGATCGCAAATGGGTTGAACAATAAAAACATCATCCCCACGGACAGAATCTTGTATTTGTACATAAATTTCGCCGTCTGAAAAATTTTTGATGGTTATCGGCTCAAGCGTTGTTCCTAAATACTCCGCAATTTCCATAGCTAAAGCATTGTTTGAACGACCTGAAAAAAGTTTAATATCATGAGTTGGAAGTATTGTTTCCGTTTTCTCCATTTGAGTTTTCAGTTCGAGACCCATTTAATTTTTCTCCTTTTTTATTTTTACCCAGTTTTTGACTTCTTTTTGAGGACTGCGTGTCATTGCAAGTGAGGATTCTTCGACATCTTTTGTTATACAACTCATCGCTGCAATAAATGCATCTTGTTTTATTTCGACGGGTGCTACTATAACAGAGTTAGAGCCTATTGATACACCGTCTGATAAAACGGATTTTTTCTTTTCTTTTGTTATGGAGTTATAGTTTGCAAAAATTGTTCCTGCACCAATATTTACATTAGATCCGATTTTTGCGTCTCCTATATAACTTAAATGACAAACATTAGATTTTTTTGCTATTTTTGCATTTTTTAATTCGACAAAATTGCCAATTTTTGACCCTTCACCCACCTCACAATTGCCTCTAATATGGGTCATTGGACCAATTTTACAAAACTTAGCAATTTTGTTTTTTCCGTTTATATAAGTGTTGGGATAAATGATTGTATCGGGTTCGATTTGTGTTTCCGGAGAAATATATGTTGTTTGCGGGTCTACAATTGTAACGCCGGATTCCAGCAGTTCATCTATTTTTCTATCTTTCATAAGCTTAGTTGCGTATGCCAGATTTTTTCTTGAATTTATACCATATATTTCATTGTTGTCGTCTGTTGTATATCCCAGAACTTTTAGATTTTGTTTTTTTGACCAAGTTATGATGTCTGTTAAATAATATTCGCCCTGAGCGTTATTGTTGCTTAATTGAGTAAATGCATGTCTTATTTTTGTCCATTTGGCGCAGTATACACCTGTGTTAACCTCTTTTATTTCTTTTTGGGTTTCATTTGCGTCTTTTTCCTCAATAATTGATACAACCTCGCCTTTCGGGCTTCTGATAATGCGACCGTAACCTTTGGGATTGTCAAACTTTGCAGTCATAACCGTTAAATCGGAATCATTTTCACGATGATATTTTATAAGATTGCGAAGCGTTTTGGTTGTAATTAAAGGGGTGTCACCGCATGTTATGATTACATCACCCTTAAATTGATTTAAAAGGGGAATTGCTTGAGCAACAGCATGTCCTGTTCCGAGTTGTTCTTTTTGAAAGGTTGTTTTAACGTATTTATAATTATTGTTCAGGTATTCTTCAACATCATGCGATTGATGTCCTATTACAACAATGCTTTCGATTTCATGTCCAAGTTTTTGTACTGCCTCTATAACCCACCCCAGAAGAGGCTTTGAAAATATTTCATGCAAAACTTTGGGCATGGTTGAATTCATTCTTTTGCCTTTTCCGGCTGCAAGAATAATTGCCTTAATTTCTTTTTCCATTTGTTTTGCCTTTAACTTTGCCTTTGAGAAAATTTTCTCATAAAAAGTCGTTTTGTTGAACAAAAAAATGTTTTTTATGACATAAATTTTAACAAATGAAAGTTATTTCGTTTGTCCGTTTATTATGCTGTCGATATCTGCTTGCTCTCTGTCTCTTCTTGAATTTATCGCATTAATTGTTTTTTCTTTTTTTAATGTTTCTATCGAATTTTCTTTTACTTTATTAAAATCGACATTTGTATATACATACCATCCTGCAGCAATAACTATGATAAGTGCAATGATTTTTCCCATAATAAACTCCTTTTTTTCTTTATTATATATAATTTTTTTAGATGTTGTATAATGTGTTGTATGGATATTTTAAATAAAATTAAAAATAAAATCATAGTATCTATACAGGCTATGCCTGACGAACCTTTATATGACGAAAATTGCATTGTTGCATTGGCAAAAAGCATTGTAAATATAGGTGGAGCTCAGGTATTAAGATTGGCCGGTGCAAGAGATATTATAAATATTAAAAAAGAGTTGCCTGATGCGGTTGTAATAGGAATTACAAAACCTAATAAAATTCCTGTTAATTATAAGGAGCTGGTATATATAACTCCGACTGTCGAGGATTGCAAAAAAGTGATAGATGCAGGTGCAGATATTGTTGCATTTGACGGAACATTAAGAAAAAGACCTAATGATGAAAAATTGGAAGAGCTCATCAAATATATAAAATCAGAAAACAAGTTAGCAATGGCAGATATTGCTACTTTTGAAGAAGCGGAAAATGCTTATAATTTAGGTTGTGATATTGTTTCAACAACATTAAGCGGATATACAACTCAAACAGAAAACAACCCTGATGAACCGGATTTTGAATTGGTTAAAAAAATTAAATCCAAATATGACATTTTCACAATTTTGGAAGGAAAAATATGGGAGAAAAAAGACGTTATAAAAGCTTTTGAATGTGGTGCCGATTCTGTTGTAATAGGTTCTGCAATTACTCGTCCCCAATTAATATATAAAAGGTTTGAAGGAGTTTTAAGGTGAATATTGCTTTAGGTATTGATGTTGGCGGTACAAAAATTTCATATGCATTGATAGATTTTAACGGAGAAGTCAAAGGTGATATTGAAAAGGTTCACACACCCAAAACCGCAAATGAAATTAAAGAGTTGTTGAGAGCAATTATTTTAAAATTTGAGAAAGATGTTGAGTTTGTTGCAATTGCAACAGCAGGAACAGTAAATAATGAAAATACTAAAGTTATCGGTTCGACGGCTAATTTGCCTTCGGGGTATAAAGAAATTGATTTTGCATCGTTGTCTTGCAAAAGAGTATTTATAGAAAATGATGCTAATTGTGCCGCTTGGGCTGAATATAAAATCGGTGCATCTAAAGGATTTAAAAATTCCGTAATGTTGACTCTTGGTACGGGAGTCGGTGGCGGAATAATCATCAACGGTAAATTGTTAAAGGGTAAATCCGGCGGTGCGGGAGAAATGCATTTTGTTATGTCGAGAAATCAAAGAAGAAAGTGTACTTGCGGTTCGTGGGATTGTTTTGAAGCTTATGCCAGCGGAAACGGATTAAGACAAACGGCAATTGAAATAACGAATAATGAAAACATTACGACTTATGATATTGTTGATGGCGTTAAAAACGGCGACAAAAAATTTATTGAAGCTTTTGAAACTTGGCAAAATGATATAGCTCTGGGTATTTTAGGATTGGCAAATTTGTTTGACCCCGATTGTTTTGTTTTATCGGGTTCTATGGAGAAATTTGCTGATGTTGAAAAAATTGAAAATTTTGTTAATTCTTGTGTTCTAACTGCTCCAATAAAAATTTATCATGCAAAAGCGGGTAATTACTCCGGCATGCTTGGAGCTGTTTTGCTTGGAAGCTTGTTAAATTGATTTGCGGTTTTTAACATTGCAATATTTGTCCAGAATAAAAGCTGTACTTGCGGTCTGTACCATATTGTATCAAAAAGTCCATGACCCATTGTTGCAGCTATCATAAGGATGATGCATAAAGATAGGATTTTTATATCAATTTCTTTTTCATTATCAAGACAATATTTCAAACAAGTTTTTATTGTCAGAATAAGAAAAACAATAAATGCAATCAGGGCAAAAATTCCGCTTTCAACAGCAATTTCAAGCGGTACGCAGTATGAACCTAAAGCGTCAAAGCCTGTTTTCATATAAAGACCGTATATTTCTCTGAAGTTTTGGTTACCTACGCCTATACCTAAAAACGGATTATCCATAAACATTCTGATTGCTGATTCATATACATTTAATCTAAAGGAAATTGAGCTGTCGGCTCTAAGGGCAAAAATTGATTCTACTCTTTTTATTAGTGCAGGATTTGTTATTATGAATAAAAATAAGCCGATAATTCCAAAAAGAGTTATATTTTTATATCTTTTTTTAATTTTTGAAAAGCCGCCCAGAGTTTTTTTGGCGTAATAAATAAGTGCAAAAAATAATATTGAAAAGAAGAGTAAAAATCCGAGATATGCTCCTCTGCATCCGGTATCTATTATTGCAACAATATTTATTATCATAAGGAACATAAATGCAAGCGCATATTTTCTTTTTCCTTTTTTTATGTTTTTTAATATTACAAAAACAAAAGAGGAAAGTCCGCAAAGTAAGTATCCCGCTAAAAGATTAGGGTTATAGGGTTGTAGTGTTCCGTATGCTCTTGAGATTATTTCTTCGGGGTTTATGCTTGTAATATCTTGCCAACCCGATATTTCAGCAATATCTGATGAATTTTGAAGAATTGCTATAATTGATTCAAAGCTCATCAATGCACAAACAAAAATGATTATCGGCAATATTTTATTTTTATTTTCACTGAAGAAAATATTTGCGCAATAAAAAAATAATAAATATATGACTGTTTTAATATAACCATGAAGACTAAGTTTAAATAAAGTTGAACCGAAAAGACTTAAGGTTACAAAAAGAAAAAATACAAAAAGGGCTTTCTCGTAATTTAAAAATTGATATTCGGTGTTTTTTTTAAAAATAGTTTTAAATATTATCAAAATTGAAAATAACAGAGCTAAAATACCCATAATATCTGAAGAAAAAATTATTGCAGAACAAAGCATCGATAACAAAATTAAAAAAGCTATGTTATCAATGTTGTCCATAAAAAGGCTGTTGTTAATAAAATTTTTGATATTATTGAACATCTTGATTTAATTTTGTATGCTTGTCTAAATCTTCATGGGCGTTGTTTTGTGGTTCGGGACTTATCATAACATTTGAAATAACCCCGTTTAGTTTGTACTTTGCACCTTCGAGTGTTATCGGAAGTCCTATTTTAACTTTATTTCCTCCTACAACCGCATCGCCGTCTTTTGTAATTTTTGCAGTATCAACTATTTTTACCAAATAATCATATTGATGAGGTGTTGTATCGTCATTGACCGTGATGTACGGTTTTTTTGAGTTAATTGTGGGAATCATGATTTTTCTTTTGTCATATTTAACATCTTTAATTTTTAATTTTGTGTATGGAACATTTCTTATTGTAATAAATGTTTCATCGTCCTTTTTAAATAAAGGCTCATCTGATGTTACATTGACTCCTCTTAAATAAACTTCAAGTTCTATGTTTGTTGTTGCTTCAATTTGATTTGAAGATGTTGCTCTTTTTCCGCTAAACGTTAAAAAACCTATTAGTCCGATAAAAAGTATGATTGCAATAATCAAATAATCAAAAGGTCTGAGTTTTTTAATAAAATTCATAAGCTTTCCTTTTTTTTATGTGAGTTCTTGTTTTAAATCATCGGTTGTAACCGTATGACATCCAAAGTATCTTATAACTATACTTGCTGCTAAGTTACCGAGATACATTGCTGTTTGCGCTGACAAGCCTGCGCAAAGTCCAAGCGTGAAGGTTGCAACAACCGTATCTCCTGCACCGGTTACGTCAAAAACTTCCTTTTTGTTAAAAGCAGAAACTTTTTGAAAATCAATTTTGTCTTCTTTCTTTTCAAAAAGTGCCATTCCGTTTTCACCTCTGGTAAGTAAAACTTTTTCAAGTTTTAAGTCGTTTAATAATTTTTCTCCCGCTTTTTTTAGGGTATCGTCATCTTTTATAAAAAAGCCTACCTGTTTTTCCGTGTCCGGTTGGTTTGGAGTGATTGCGGTTACTCCTTTGTATTTTTCCATATTTTTTTGTATATCCGCAACTATTATTTTGTTATATTTTTTAGCTTCATCTATTGCAGATTTTACTATATTTTCCGTTAAACAACCTAAATGATAATCTGATAATATTATTCCGTCAAAATTTTTAACGGATTTTTTTATATTTTCTATTATTTTTTGCTCGGTTTTTTCATTCAAAGGTGTTTTTGTTTGCCTGTCTATTCTTACTATTTGTTGTGTTATGCTTTGGTTGCAGGAGCCTGAAATTCTTGTTTTGGTTGTTGTTTTTCTTGTTTCATCCATTACCATTAAGGATGTGTCTATATTTTTTTCGTTTAGTATTTTTATTAGTTCTCTTCCGTAATAATCATCGCCGTAAACCCCTAAAGCAGCAGCTTTGCCTTTATTTAGCGAAGAAACGTTATTGCTTGCATTTGATGCTGCACCGAGAATTTTTTTTGTTTCATAGTGCTCAAGAATTAAAACAGGAGCTTCTCTTGAGATTCTTTCCGTTGTTCCGTATACCATTTCATCTAAAGCGAAATCGCCGATTATTAATATCTTCGGAGTTTCAAGCTTATCGATGCATTTAATTAGTTCTTCTTTTTTCATTTAATCCTCGACAACATTATATAATAACATAAAAATTATTTTTTGTATTTTTTTTGTCTCAATTCAAGTTGAATATCCTCTAAAAGTTTGCGATTTATGGTGAATAAGTCTCCTAAAATTGCTATCATATAGAGAAGAAATGCTAAAATAATTACTATTGAACATAATATAAGTGATTGCACGTGTCCTGAACCGTCATGCATTATGTAATAATATATAAATCTGATGCCAAGTATCATTCCTGTTAAAAGAAATATGTTTGCAAGAGTTGTAAAAAATTTTACAGGTCTGTATATTATAAAAAATCTGATTGTAGTCTTTGCTTGTTTAAATATGTAGTCAAAATTATTTTTAAAAAGTTTGGATTTTCTGTTTTTTTGTGGGTTTACTCTGATATTTACATTTTTTATGATAAGATTTTTGTTTTTTGCTTGTATTATTGTTTCAATAGTATGTGAAAAAGAGTTAAAAATATTTATGTTTAAAAGAGCCTTTTTTGAATATGCCCTATAACCGCTTGCTGCATCTTGAATATCAATTTGTGATATTACTTTAACTATATAGGAACCCAGTTTTTGTAGAATTTTTTTAAAAATGGAAAAAGTTTTGATTTTATCTATCGGACGAGTTCCTATTACTATATCACAGGAGTTTTGCAGTATAGGTTCAATGAGTTTTTTTATGTCTTTTGGGTTATATTGATTGTCTCCGTCAATATTAACGAGTATGTCGGCATTTTCTTCAAGTGCTTGTATTATGCCGGTTTTAAAAGTGTTGGCAAGTCCCAGTTTGTTGTTTGAGCTAATAACCTTAGCCCCCATCTTTTTTGCAATTTGAGGGGTTTCGTCGGTCGAGCCGTCGTCAAGTACTATGATTTTTATTTCGTCGATATTATCAATATTATTCGGTATATTTTTTAAAACGCTCTCTATATTAGCTTCTTCGTTAAAACATGGAATTTGTACTACCAATTTCATACTGCGATTATACATCAAATGTATGAGATTTAAAAATAATTGTTAAAGATTTA
Organism: Candidatus Gastranaerophilales bacterium; assembly: GCA_944325655.1. Taxonomy (GTDB): domain Bacteria; phylum Cyanobacteriota; class Vampirovibrionia; order Gastranaerophilales; family Gastranaerophilaceae; genus RUG14156. The sequence continues at coordinate 42,064 of CALVAW010000008.1, read as the reverse complement.
ACTTTGGTGGTACGAAGAAAAAAATGTAAGTTGATTAAACGTAAATAATATACACACCATATAACTTTATTGTCATCCTTATTAGAGCCTATTGTATACTATGTACAATAGCTTTTTTTTATTTAAAACATTTCATTGTGCTAAATTAAAACTTGCTGCAGTTGTTTTTGCTTTATTTAAACTTATATTGTAATTTATTTATTTTAAGATATTATTCAGATTTTTGTTTGTGATTATTCTTCGTCAATTTTTTTTATCGCTTCGGTTCCTACGAGATTTTCCAAAATTGCTCGAGAAGTCATATATTCATCTTCTGCTCTTTGAGCTTGTGTTTTAGCTGTCCTATAATATACATCGGCTATAATCAGTTCTTCCTTTGATTTTTTTTGAGAATTTATATAGTTCTGTTCTCTTTTTTCAAAATTTTCTTTAGCCATATTATATAGTTTTTCTTTTGTTCTGTAATCTACGTATAAATTTAGCAATTTTTTTTGTAAATCATCAATTTTTCTGACTAAAAGAACCATATCGGCATCTGATACCTTTGAAAATCTATAGTTTACCTCTTTATCATCTTTCATAAATGCATTAACAAGTCCGCCTCCGATTAAAGCTCCGGTAGCCATAAACGGGTCTCCTGCAACACTTGCTCCCGCAAGAGTTGAGATATTTGCAATCGGTCTTAATATTTTTTTCAAAGTAGATTCATTAGGTTTATCTTCATCGGGATTAGAAAGCTTGTATATAGTGTATTTCATAGTTTCTGAGCGCATTGTGGTTGCGTTCCAAAGAACAGCTAAATCGGCATTAATTTTGCTTGAATCCATTTCCAGCTCATAACTTACGTCGTTTGCAAGTTTTTTAAGACTCAAATCCGCCCAGTTTGAATTTATTGAATTTGTTGTTTGCTCTTGTATTGTTTGATTTTCATTTTGATTTGAAGTTATTTCTGCTTTTTGCTGTTTTTTTTCTTCTTTTTTTATTGTGTTTAATTCGGGTTTATCTGAGTTTGACATTCTTCCTAAGAACGGTTTTGGAGATGTCAGGTCGGATAAATTTTCGCAAAAAGCGAGGGGAGAAAGTAAGATTAATGTAATAAAGAGGATTTTTTTCATTTTTTATCCTCCTTTATTGCAGATACTTCTATTAGTTTTTTTTCATAGTTTAGGTCTTTTTTGTTTACATTTTGTGTTGTTAAATCAAATTGTGCGACATTTAAATTATCAACGGTTTTTTTTCCTGCTAATCTTGTGAGCGCAAGTTGATATTTTTTTACTTCTTGTTTAAGCCTGTATTCTTCTATTAATTCATCTTCCCATTGAGCTGAAGCTATTGTTATATCGAGAGAATCATTTTTTTCAAGTGCTTCCGAGTAGTTTTTATTATGTAGCAAAAGTTGTTCTCTGCATTTTTTTAATTTGGTTAATGCTCCTTTATATTTAAAATAATCAACAATTATTTCATCTTGCAAATCTTCTATGAGACTTGCAAGTTCTATAGCTTCAGTATCTGTTATGGAAGGATTTTGTAATTTTTCGTTGTTTTCTTTATTTATAAGACTTGTAGCCAATCTGCCGGCTGCGTATGTTCCTGATTGGATACCGTAATTCATTCCCAAAAAAGAAGGAAGTAGAGCAGCTCCTGAGATAATTGCACTCATAGATTTAGCCAGCATTGAAGAATGTATTCTCCTTTGTTCTGCAGGTATTGCAAGCTTTTTTAAGCAGAAGCCTATCATGGGATTGTTTTCAACAGTTGCATTCCACAGATTTTCAATATCTTCCATGTCTGCTTTTTGTTGTTCGTTTATTTGGTTTTGTGCTTCTAAAGTGTCATCAATAAAAAGAGAGCCTTTTAGGGTTTGAACTTGTTCTTTGTATTGAATATCAAAATCCTGTACTTTATCAAGTTTAATAACATCCTGTGCTAAAGCGGCTATGCAGGAATTAAAACCGAAGAAAATTAAAATGAATGATACTAACTTTCTCATCATACTAAAATATTACCATGCAAAATTTAATTTAGTTTTATTTGTTTACTTTCTTAACTTTTTAAATTTCTTGCAAGTGATTTTTTTTGTAGTATAACTAATGTGTAGTATTAATTACATTTTAGAAGGAGAGACTATATGAGAAAAGTCGCAATTAACGGATTTGGCAGAATCGGAAGAAACACTCTTCGTGCTGCTATCAGAGAAGGTATTTTTGATAAAATTGATTATGTTGCAATTAATGACCCGGGTTTAAAACCTGCAGATGCAGCTCATGTTTTTAAATATGACTCTGTTATGGGTAAATTCGACGGTACTGTTGAAGCAGCAGAAGACGGAATTATCATCAACGGTAAAAAAATCTTAATGTTTGCTGAAAAAGACCCTGCTCAATTGCCTTGGGCAAAATTAGGAGTGGAAGTTGTTGTTGAATCAACCGGTTTCTACACTGATGCTACAAAAGCAAGAGCTCATATTGATGCAGGTGCTAAGAAAGTTATTATTTCAGCTCCGGCTAAAAATGAAGACAAGACAATCGTTCTTGGTGTAAACGGAAATGAATATGACCCTGCAAAACATGATGTAATTTCTATGGCTTCTTGTACAACAAACTGCTTGGCTCCGGTTGCAAAAGTTGTTATGGAAAAATTCGGTATAGTTAAAGGTTTGATGACTACCGTTCACTCATACACAGGCGATCAAAGAATTCTTGATGCAGGACATAAAGATCCTCGTCGTGCAAGAGCAGGCGCTTTGAATATTGTTCCTACAACTACCGGCGCAGCACGTGCAGTAGCTCTTGTAATCCCTGAATTAAAAGGTAAATTGAACGGTTTTGCTATGCGTGTTCCTACTCCTGATGTTTCAGTTGTTGACGTTGTATTTGAAACAGAAAAACCTGTAACAGCAGAAGCAGTTAATGCTGCATTAAAAGAAGCAAGCGAATCCGCTGAATTAAAAGGCATTTTATGCTATGAAGAAGCTCCGCTTGTATCTTCCGATTTTATCGGAACTTCTCAATCATCAACTGTTGATGCTGCTTTAACTATGACAATGGGTGATAATATGGTTAAAGTTGTTTCTTGGTATGATAACGAAATGGGTTATTCAACAAGATTAGCTGAAACTACATTGATGGTTGCTTCAAAGCTATAATTGAAGTTAATAAATAAATGAAAGCCGAGAATTTAATTCTCGGCTTTTTAAATTAAAAGTTATATTAAATCCATGAGAAGTTCTTTATATAATTTTCTTTATTGATATCTCCCAAGACTTTTACTTTAAAATATCTTGGTTCGGGATTTTCTATTTCAATTGCGGGTATTTTATTAATATTTTCCTTTAGTTCCGCATTCATCTCGGATTTATTTTTTCTTGATGTAATAGAATTTATAAATTGACTTAAAGAAGCATTGCCCAACGCTCCCAAGGCGTTTGAAATATTTTGCGATAGCTTTCCGTATATTTTTATATCTGCATAATTTTCAAGTATGCTGTAGTTGCCTGCCAGATACATGCTTAAATTTTTACCTTGTGACATTATTTCAAGATTTTCTATTTCTCCGTTGTCGATTGAAAGTGTACCTGTTATTTTTTCAAATTCTCCTGTTTTATATGGAGTTAAAACTTGGATAAGGTTGTTTAAGGAAAGACCTAAAATCCCGTTTTTTATAAGATTACCGGCTCTTAATAAATATTCAAGCGAACCAAGTTTTGGCATTTTTCCGTTGTTTACGGAGAATTCAACTTTTGAATTAATGTTTTTAATTGCCTCGGGTGTATTTAAATGCTTGCCCGAAAGAATAATCGATCCGTTTATTTTACCAAAAATTTGATCAGATAAATTTAAAAATTCTTTTGTTAGAGTATTTGAATTACAATTTTCCATTTTAGCGCTAAGATTTAATTTTGTCGTTTTAAGTGCATACTTACCGTTTGCGTTAAATTTTCCTTCAGCTATATCGAGATTTGCGTTTTTAAGATTAAAAATATTGTCTTTATAGTCAAAGTTTCCTTCTAAATTTTGCGCTTTGATTTTTTCAAAGGATACTTCTTTGAAATTAAAAATACCGTTTTTAACTATAATGTCTTCCGGTTTTATTAATAATTCGGGTTTTTTATTTATGTCGGTTTTTGATTGAACCGGTGCAACACTTGATAAAATTTCATTTATATTAAGATTATTTGATTGTATGTTTACGTCATCTATGATATATGGGGCAGTGAGTTTGTTTTGTGCTTTTAGCAGCATTTTGACATCACTTTGATTGTTTCTTGCTAATATTTCTCCTTCTATATATTTGTTTGAAATATTTATTTTTATATTGTTAATTTGGGTATCGTATAAAGGGATATCCAAGTCTTGTAAATATACTTTTCCGTTAATGTTCGGTTCTTTTGTGTTTCCTTTTAATACTATATCGCATTCAAAATTACCTTGTTTTAATATAGATTTTTTAAATATGAGATTTAAAATCCTCACATTAATAGGAGATAGGGTTGTTATCTTGAGATTATCATAAATAAGATTGTTTTGATTTTGGATAATTTTACCGTTTGCTTTAAGTGCGGTTATTGGATTTACTTTTCCGTTTTGATTTGCAATGTATTTAACCAGCTTAAGATTATTGATGTTTGCTTTGTTGTCTGATACTTCAATTTTACCTGCTAATTCTCTTTTGTGGTTTGTGTCGCCAAGATTTGCTCCGCTAAATGAAATATCTGAATTTTTCGGTATGGTTGCCGTTATATCAATTGTGTATTTATCAAGTTTGCCTTTAAAAAATCCTTTTACTGGTATTTCCCCTTTTACTTTAATAGGATATGTTAAATAAGGATTTATTAAACTATCCGTTGATTGTTCATTTAGTATTGTTGAAAAATTTGCTTCAAGGCTTTTTGATTTGAATATGTCTTTTATGTCCGCATTAAGATATATAGGCATATTTTCATAGTCTATACTTATGGAGTTTAATTTTAGATTATTGTTTTTTGCTATAATTTTTCCGTTTTTTAATTTGCCGTATCCGATATTGGTTTTAGGTAAAATTTGATTTAATCCGGCAAGGTTTAAATTATTAAGAATAACGATTAAGTCTGCATTAGGGTTTTTAGTTAGAAAATTTTGTATATACCCGTTTGCTTTAATATTGCCGCTGAGCAGTGATGTGTTAAAATTGTCAAATATAATTTTATTTTCGTCTATTTTGATAATTCCGGAATTGAATTTTATATTTGGTTTTGTTGAATCATTCAAACCGGTTATGTATCCGTAGTTTTTTATTTTTTCAAGATTTATTTCATTTAAGGAGATTTTGCCTTCTGATTTTATATTGAATTTGGTATAAAAATCCACTTTTTCAAGATTTGACAGTATGTTTATGTATTTTTGATTTTTACTGAGTTCTTTAAAAATGTCATAAAAAGCAAATTTGTCGGAATAGATACGACTTTTGAATTCAAATAATTCACCTTTCGAGATTTTTTCCAAATTATCTTTTGATTCAAAAGATGCATTTATTTTGGAATTGTTTACATACAGACTAAAATCCCCGTCTTGTTTGGATCCAAAATTAAGTGTGCCGTTAATTTTTTGTATTGATAGTTTATTTTTAAGTATGAATTTGTTGTTTTGAAAGTTTATTTTTCCAGAAAGCGGCAATTTTGATAAAAAGTTTTTGTCTTCCCAGTTATCTATTGTGCCTTTCAGATTGATATTTGCATTAATTTGACCTGATGTTGCCGCTATATTTTCGGTTAGTTTTGTATATGGTTTGGTTATTATACTATTATTAAAAATGTTTAAGATGTTGTGTGTTCTTGCATTTTTTATTTCTGTTTTTAAATCAACATTTCCTTTGGTGTCGCCTATTCCCGTTAGGGTGAAATCGGCTTCGTTCATTTTTCCGTGTATTTTTTTAAAAATTAAATTTCTGTTGTCGAAAATCAACTTGCAATCACCGTCGGTAAGTTTTGCATTTAAACCCTCGATTTCAGCGCTTGCATTGTGGGCTTGAAATTCTCCGAATATTTGAGCGTCTTTTATTGTTCCTTGAGTTCTAATATCTATATTGCCCCAGCCGCTTATGTTCATTATCGGAACGGGTCCGATGTTGAAACCTATTATTTGCTGTATTGGGACAAGATATAGTTTTGCAAAGGATAAATCTATTTTAGATGTTGATTTTACGCTGTATTTTCCGTATAAAGAATCATCCAGATTGGAGACCCCGTCTATAACCACATATTCATTATCGGGAGTGTATACTCTTGTATATACTCTCATTTTATCTTTCATGAAAAATAAATTTACATCGTTTTCTATAAAGGGCTTAGGATAATTCGGAATGTGTACATTTGAAATTTTCAAATTTCCGCTTATATCGAGAGAAAATAATTTTAAATTTAATGTACCGTTTATTATCCCGTGAAAATTTGATTTTTTAAGAGTCGGTATTCCTTGCGGACGATAATATATTAAATTGTCCGGCAGAAAATATAAGAAATTATTTAATTCTGTATCCGAGATTTTTATACTCAGATCTAAGCCTCTTTTTTTGCTAAAAGGTTTAATTATCGTACCTTCACTTGAAACAGAAAGTTTATCCGCATTAGCTTTTAAGCTTATTATTTTTATTTCATCTTTATTTGGAATAAAATCCGATGTAATTGTTATATCTTTTTTAAATGGTGAAATAATTTTTTTATTATTTAGTGTGAGTTTGGGTTTTATTATTTTAATTATGAGATTTTGTGTGCTATTGTCTTCGTTTGTTTTTATATGTACATCAGTTAAACCTTCAAATGTTTTAATATCTTTTGATATATATTTTTTAGCAAAATCATTAAGTATATATAGATTTATATTGTCAATGTTAATGTTTAAGGATAAATCGCCAGAGTTAAAATTATTTAGAGGATATTTAGATGCAACACTTAAGGATAAATTTGCCGTTTGTTTCTTTGAATTAAAAAATGTGTCTATTGTACCTGTTTGATAGAAATAAAGACTTTTATCTTTTTTTGAAATTTTAATGTCGGTATTTGTTAAATTAAGTGTTATTTCGCTTTTAATTTTATATTCATCTTTAAAATTTATTCTGATAAAATTAATATCGCTGTTTAATTTCGTAAGAGTGTTATTTTTTATCAGACTGTAATCTTTTATTTTTAAATTTTGTATAAGATCGATTTGACCTTTTTGGTTTCTTTTTATATTTACGGTTATATTTTTTGCACTAAATTTTTTAAAATTTGCTTTTTTGAATAATAAACCCAGCGGCTTGAAGGATATTTCGGGATTTTGCAGCGATATAAATTTTGTGTTTTTGTTCTTATCATATATATTTATATATTGCGCTTTTGTGTTGATGTTAAATTTGTAGTCAAAAGTGGTTTTTGGATTTATTAACTCTAACTTGAGTCCCGTGAAGCCGTAAAAGTATTTTTCAATTGTAGAATATGAAAGGGTATATTTTAGTAAGAAAATTGAAAAAATAAAAATTATAAAAACAATTATAGCTGCCAGTGCTGTGTTTTTAATTAAGGTTAAGGGATTAAATTTAGTTTTGTTTTCTTTTGACATAATATTATTATAGTTGTTTTTGATTTAATTGGCTAAAAATATATTGTTTAAATCTTGAAATTATAAAAAAATCTATTAATATTGAATTATGCTTAAAAAAATATTATTAATATTTTTAACATTAGTTTTATATAACATATCAGTTTTTGCTTATGAACCGTACTTGCCGAAAGGATCTCTTGTTAAGGTGTATGCAAAAAAAGTATTTTCAACAAAAAATCTTGAGGAAGGTTCCAGAGTATATTTTATAGCGCCCTCGGATGTATGGGTATTGGAAAGAAAGGTTATTGAAAAGGGCGATATTTTTCAGGGGTATGTGAGCATGTTAAAACTTCCGGTTCAGGGGGTTAATGCCGCTTTAAGCGTAAATATTGATTCTTTAGTTAAACAAAACGGAGAAAGGATTGATATAAAAGGAAAAATTATATTCTCCGGCTCGGATGTTCTTGGCGGAACCTTAACAAATCCGGCTTCATACAATACAACAATTCATCCGAGAAAAGTGTACGGAAATCATTGGGGCGGCACTCTTCAATATGTTCCAAGCGGCGAATATGAATTTGGACAGCATGTATTTTTTGGTCCCAGAGATAATTTGCTTGTAGAATTTATGGAAGATTATTATTTTTAACAAATTTGTAAAAACTTTTAAGTGTGGTAAAATATACCTGGATATTCTTGGAGAGGAATTTATGATAAATAAAAATAAATTTATTGCTGTATTTTTAACCTGCGGTATGTTTTTAGGTGCTTCTTGTTTAGCTGCGGGAAATTATAATTATACTGCACCGACCCAGCAAAATAATTCAAATTTACAGGGGTATGCTTTGTTTGTCCCTGCGGGTATTACATGTAGTGCTGTTTTATCACAAGAAATTAATTCTTTGAGTGCGGTAGTGGGACAAAGTGTTAATGCGGTTTTGACCGAAGATTTTATATATAACGGACAGGTAATAGCCGCAGCGGGAAGTACTATCATGGGTACTGTTACAGAAAATAAAAAGGCAAGTTTTGCAAACAGGAATGCAAAAATGCAAATAAGGTTCACTACAATTAGAACACCTTATAATAATATAATACCTATAAGCGCTGTTATTGCTACTACGGATTCTACCGGCGTGCTTAAGGGCGGAACTACTGCGGATAGTGCAAAGGAATATATCAAAGATACAGCAATCGGGGCAGGTTCAGGTGCTGCCTTGGGAACTGCAATGGGTGCTCTATCAGGAGGCTCGGTCGGTCGCGGCGCTGTATATGGTACTGCGGTCGGTGCAGGATTAGGTCTTATTAAAAGAACAATTGACAAAGGAGAAAATATTGTAATTCCGGCTAACAGTCAAATTAACCTGTATTTTGACCAGCCAATTACAATAACTGCTCAGTAAGTATATACTTTCGGGTAATTTATAAAAATTTTTATGTAAATAATAATTTACCTTGGAACAAAACAAATTATGGCACAAATTAGAAACAGATTTGATTTACAAAATTCGATAGTTGAAGAGCAAATAACGGCAAAGAAGAGGCTGCCTAATTTTTTCACGACGAAAGATGAAATAGGACCTATAAAGGGTATAGCTTATTCTGTAGCGTTTCATGTTTTCTTTGTTTCTTTAATGATTGTTTTAACATCTTTGATGGGGCTTGTGTTTCCGCATTTGCCAAAACCTGAGCTGCCAAATAGAGATGTGGAGTTTAAATTGGTTCAAAATGAATCCAAACCTCCTATAAATAAAAATACAAAAATAAGGTCAGATAGAGATTCAAGAGCAGGCGGCAAGCATGATCCTAGACGTGCGGTTTCAGAACCGAGCCCTGCAAAAGCAGCTCCTTCCAAACCTAAAACAGTTCAAAAGACTCAACCGAAGGTTGCGAATGTACCTCAAAAACAGGTTCAAAAAACTGTAACGAAACCTGTTCAAAAGCCTGTTGCTAAACCTGTTCAAAAGCCTGTTGTAGCACAAAAACCGGTATCAAAACCGACTCCGGTCAAGGCTCCGGGGGCTTATAAACCTCAGGCAAAACCTTCCGTTGCTCCAAAGGCTCCTTCTGCACCAAGAATTGCCACGGCTCCAAAGAGTCCTTTTACTGTTCCGGTTGCTCCGAGTAAAGCCCCGGTCGGTACTACATACAGGCCTCCTGCAACATCGGGAAGCTTGGGCGGGTCTTCGTCGGGCGGATCATCTTCACCTGCTCCAAAGTTTAGTTCAGCAGGTTCATCTTCATCAAGAGGAGGATCTTCGGGTTCATCCGGAAGCAGATATGCAAGCAGGGGTTCTTCAGGCGGATATGGTTCCGGCGGAAATCCGAGCCCCGGAAATCCTAACGGTGCCCCGGGGATTGATGCAATACGTCAACCAAATTGGGGACCTTACATGAGAGATTTGGAACAAAGAATAAAGAGAAATTGGTCTCCTCCTAAGGGTGACAGTTCAAAACGAGTTGTAATTACTTTTACAATCGGCAGAGACGGCAGATTGTTATCCCGTAGGGTTACAAAGTCTTCAGGGGTACCTCTGGCAGATAGGGCAGCAATGAGTGCAATTGAATTGACTGCACCCTTCAGACCATTACCTCCAGAGTTTAAAGGACAGTCGGTGCCAATAGAATTTACATTTGATTATAATGTATTAAATAGTGTTTTAAGGTAAATAATAGAAAAATGAGGATAAAAAAATGGATTTAATGTTAGCAGCAATTGCGCAGGATTGGTTGGTTTTAACACCGATTTTCATTTGTTCTGTATTGGTTGTATATGTTGCAATTAACAGAATTTCATATTACAGAAAAAATGAAAGAAACATATCGGAGTTTATTCCAAGTTTACAAAAAGCTCTTGTTAAGAATAATATCGGAGCTGCGCAGAGAATATCTGTTCAACTTGGCGGTATAATATCGGAAATGGTTGATGAAGCGTTAAGAATTTATACCGAACAGAAAGCCGGTTTCTCCAGAGCTTATGATATTTCATCATCTCTTGCGGTAAGGAAGCTTGAACGCCATTTAACAATTCTTGGAACAATTGGCGGTGTTGCTCCTTTCTTGGGTTTATTCGGTACTGTTGTCAGAATTTTATATACATTTCAGGATTTAGCAACACAAGGTAATCAATCTGCTGCAGTTGCAACAGGTATTGCTTCAGCTTTGATTGCTACAGCTTTAGGTCTTGGAGTTGCAATTGTTGCGGTTGTATTGTTTAACTATTTTCAAACAGTTGTTGCTCGTTTTGAATCAGATTTTAAACTAATTAAACTTGTATTTTTAAGTTTTATTGATTCCGATGAAGAAGTTAACGTAGATAATAGCAGTTCAATTGCTCTTTAGTTTTAGGATAACAAAATGAATTCGAATATACAGCAAGAAGACGGCAAAAAGAAAACATTTAATGAGATTAATATCACGCCCTTAACTGATATTTTTCTCGTGTTGCTTATAATTATGATGGTTATTGCGCCGAGTTTTCAATCCGTTGATAATAATATAAAAATGCCGGAGATTAATTCGGGTCTTGCAATAGAAACTAAAAATGCTACTGTCTCGATTACTAGAGATGGAAGCTATTATGTAAATGAAACAAAGGTAACTCCGGAAAGTCTTACAGAATCATTACTTTCTTTAATAAGTAATGTTGAAAAAAAGGAAGTTGTCGTAAGAGCGGATAAAGATACAAAAAGTTCAGAAATTATGAAAGTCATGAAAGCTGCTCAAGATGCCGGATTTGAAAAATTAATAGTTGCAGGTGAACCATTGAGCGGGAAGCAACAAAAAGAACTTGAAGAAAACAAGGAGCAAGGTTAATGAAAAGACAAACTTTTAATGATATAAATATTACGCCTTTAACTGATATTTTTCTTGTTTTGTTAATTTTAATGATGGTTATTGCTCCGATATTGGATCAACAAGGTTTATCTCTTGCTGTCCCCGAGTATGTTGAAGAAAATCAGCAAAATAAAGATGCAAAAATTCTTACCGTTCAAGTTACGGAAGATAATTCGTATATTGTTAATAATCAACCCGTTCAAGAAACGGATTTGCTTGAAGTTCTTAAAGAACAGTCAAAAATTAATACGGATGGTATTTTAATTCAAGCAGCAGGCAATTCAAGCCATCAAAGCGTGGTGCGTCTTATGGATAATGCCAGAAATGCAGGAGTTACAAGCATTTCAATTGTTGAAATGTAGAGAGAATGATATATTTTAAGAAAAAAAGTCGGATTAAAAGAGTAGCAAATTTTATTTTTAAGAAAAGAGAATTTTCATTTTTGAAATATTCTGTTTTTGTTAAAAGTGTTTTGACGGTTATTTTATCTTTATTTTTACTTTTGTATGTTTCTTATTTGTTTTTCTTGCCTGCATTTTTAAATGAAGAAAACGCGGAATTATTTTTAAATAATTATTTATCAAAAAATACAAAATTAATTTTAGATATAGATAATTTAAAAGTAAGACCTAATTATAAATTTGATATTAATGTAAAAGCCGACAGTTTAAAATTAAAGTATACAAAAAATTCAGACTTTGTTGCGTTGAGTGATTTTGATGCTGACATCAATATTATTTCTTTAATATTTGGTTATATTGATATTGCCAAAATTAAAAGTTCAAAGTTTTTGGTCAATGTTTCTTTCACGAAAGATAACAGGTATTCTTGTTTCGATTATTTTGATTTAAAAATATTGGAATTAAATTCGAAAAAATCAAAATTTAAATTGAGAAATTTAAATTTTTATACCGATAAATTTGTTTTTGAATTGTATGATGAAAATATCAGAGAAAAATTTTTTATAAATAGCGAAAAGTTAAAGATTTCAATGTTGCCTGCTTTTGATTTTAAAAATCGTTCTTATGAAATTTCAACAAAAGGTGTGTTAAAGGCTTCTGATTCTAAAATTTCAGATTTCAATTTGAAACTTAATTTTAAGACAAAAAATGATGTGATTGGTCGTTTTAATGATATTTTGTTAAAATTGAACCGCAATCCTTTGGTGTATGCCAGAGAATATGGTTTTTATTCAAGAGTGGGAATAAATTTAAAAATTAATCCTTCCGAGAAAAAATTTAATATAGAAGGTAATGTTGATCTTTCGGATTTTTCTTTTTGTGTTAATAATATGAGATTGCCGAAAAATTCAATGCGGTTTGTTTTTAAAGGTGATAAAGCATACAGTGATTGCGATTTTAATTTTATAAAAAATCAATTTATTAGAATTAAATCTAAAATGAATATGTCCAAAAATAAGTTTATAGAATTAACCTTAAATTCTAATGATATAAATCTTGCGGATTTTAAGGATATTTTAAGTGTTTTCTATAAAATTTTAAATGTTAAGTTTAGTTCGAATGAAATAAATTTGGAAGGTTTTGCATCTGCCGATTTATATTTGAAAAGCGATTTTAAAACTATTAATTCAAGCGGAAAATTTGAAATTAGAAATGCTTCTGTTCACCATAAAAAAACCGGTCTGACTTTAAAAAATATAAATTCAAACATAAATTTGCAAAATAACAAAATTAACATAAAAGATACGTCTGCTTTCGTTGATAAATCTAAGTTTTATTTGTCCGGAGTTATAGATGAAAAAACAAATCTTAATTTAAAAGTTAATTCGGATACAATTGACGTTGCTAACGTGATAAATTTGATTAAATCTTTACCTTTAATTTCTTCTTTCATTCCTTCTTTGGATGATTATGTTTTTAAAAGCGGATTTGTGAATATTATGGCTGATATTAAAGGTAGTCTTAAAAATCCGATTATCAACATGAATTCAAGACTCGAAAATATCAGAATTTATGTAAAATCTTTAAAAACTGAAATATATTCAAAAAATATTTCAATAAAGGCTTCTCCTGATAAGAATTCAATAAAAGATGTTTTTGTAATTGTGTCTGATTCTAATATCAGGTATATGAAAAACAATTTTTATATTAAAAATATCAAAATGAAATTAAACGAAAGTAATGTGATAATTGAAAAAACAGCAGTTAATATTGATAATATAAAAGGTTATCTTGAAGGAGAAATCAGAAATTATAAACAAAAAAATTATAATGCGATTATAAAAATAAGCGCTTTAATTCCGTCGAATAATAAATATATCGTGATTAAATCACAATCAAACGTTGCTCCTAAGTTAAATTTAGAGCTAAATGTTTTTAAGGATAAGATTTTAATTAATAATTCTTCAATTGTTTTAAAAGATAAAAAACCGATTATAATTTCAGGTTCTATTTTGAATTATACTTCGCAATACCCGACTTTAAATGCAGTTAAAATTACATCGCAAGATAAAATTGCATTTTATTTACCGCAAAATTTAATCGGTTTTGATTTTTTGGGAAGCATAGTATTAAACGGCAGATTAGATTCTCCTCAAATTGACGGAAATATTAATTTGTATAATGTTGTTTCAAGAGAATACAATCTTAATATCGGTGATTTGTTATTAAATATTAAAAATTCAAGTGCATATATAAATATTGTCCATGGCAGAATTTTTGGTTTTGATTTTGATTTGGTGGCTCAGGCAAAATTGTTAAAAGATAAATTAATGGTCGATTTTGCTCAATTTAATTCTACGTATATAAATATAGATGCTTTGAATAAATACTTAAAAGATAATGGCAATATTAATATTGAAGTAGCTAATTTTAAAGGAAATATAGCGGTTTTGGAAGTTATGGATATGCTTTTAAATTCCGTGTATATAGAAGGAAGCTATAAAGATAATAACATTATTGCGGATAAATTCAGAGCGGATCTTTTTTCCGGGAATGTTTTCGGAAGTTTTACTTACGGAATATACAGTAACAAAACAAATGCAGATATTATTTTAAAGGAAATAAACGTCAGATTGCTCTCAAACGGAATTAAAGAAATAAAAGACCTTTCTATTGCCGCAACGGGAAGGTTGAGTGCATTAATTAAAGCTGATTTCTCCGGTTTTGATTTTAATACTTTATTAAAAACATTTGACGGATATATAAAATTTAATATTGATGACGGCGAATTATCCCAATTTGCTAAGCTGGAAAGGTTTTTGCAAGCAGGAAATATTTTGTCTCAGAGTATTTTAAAATTAACTTTAAATTCAACGGTTTCAGCAATAACAAATCAAAATACCGGTGATTTTAAAACAATAGAAGGCACTGTTAAAATTAAAAATTCAAATGCGGATGTGCAATATATTAAAACACAAGGCTCGAATATGAGTTTGTATATGACGGGTAATTTTAATTTATTGACTCAAAACTGCAATATGAATATATACGGAAGAATACCTTCTTCTATGGTTAATATATTAGGACCCATAGGCAAATTTTCAACCGAACAGATAGTTGATAAAATGTCAGATGACGCGAAAAGCATTATTAAATCAATAACAGTCTCTCCTTTAGAAAAATTGTTATCTGATGAAATACCGGAAGAATATATTTCAAAGATACCTCCTCTTGCATACGGGGTTAATGTTCCGGTGCGCGAATTTAAGGTTAGAATAATCGGAGATCCCAAGAATATATCTTCTGTCAGATTTTTTAAATGGAGAAAAAATTAATTATAAAAAAATAATTAAGAACTGATGATTTTTTAGATTTTAGATTTAATATAGTATTATGAAATATAAAGATTATTATGAAATTTTAGGCGTATCGAGAGATGCAAATCAGCAGGCAATAAAGTCTGCATATAGAAAGCTTGCAAGAAAATACCATCCTGATGTAAATAAATCTCCTGATGCTCAAGCAAAATTTAAGGATATAAATGAAGCTTATGAAGTTTTAGGAGACGAAAATAAAAGAAAACGTTATGATCAGCTTGGTTCTTCTTGGCAGCAGGGTGCGGATTTCACTCCTCCTCCCGGTTTTGAAGGATTTAATTTTTCAAATTTCGGAGGTTCTCAGGGTTCGTTTTCGTCAGGCGGTTTTTCGGATTTCTTTTCGGCAATATTTGGTGATATAATGAGTCAACAAACTCAAAGACAAGGCGGAGCGCGTTATTCTGATTTTGGTGATTTTTCTCAATTTAATAATTTTTCTAATCAAAAAGCGCGTTATACAAATGCCTCTTCTCAAGCACGGAAGAAAGAAGAAAACCTTGATATTGTTCAAAATGTATATTTGACGGTTGATGATTTAATAAAATGTCCGAAAAAATCGGTAACCGTTAGTACATATCAGCAGTGTCATGTATGTCAAGGTTCTCATCAGGGCTTTTGTTCAAATTGCGCCGGCACCGGTCTTGAAAAAGTGACAAAAAGTTTAACTTTTCAAGTACCTAAATTTGTTAAAGAAGGTCAGAAAATTCGTTTGAAAAACGAAGGCAAAAAAGATTCATTTGGAAGAGTCGGAGATGTGTATTTGGTAGTTAAAATTTCCGACAATGATTATGAAGTTCTTGATTATAATTTAGTTAAAGAAGTTGAACTTTTGCCTTGGGAAGCTGTTTTGGGCTGCGACAAACATATTGTAACGCCCGGCGGTAAAATTAAAATTAAAATACCTAAAATGACCTCAAGCGGAAAAAAATTGAGACTGAAAGATATGGGCTTGCTTAAAAAAGACGGCTCAAAAGGATATCTTGAAGTAAAAATAAAAATCATTGTTCCAAAGGATATTAATAAAGATGCTTTGGACTTATATGAAAAGTTAAAACAGTTGAATTCATAAAGATGCATTTTGAAATGCATCTTTATTTTTGTTATACTTTTGTCTATTATTAAATGTAATAGACAGTTGTATAATATAATTAACCGTATTAAATATATAGGCTAGACTGTCTTTGTAGAGGAAAGAATATGGAAAACGATTTTAAATTTTCAAAAACCCGTTGGATTGCAATATTAATTTTAGTTTTGATTGGAATTGGCCTTTGTGTAGAATTAAGCTATATTTTTTATAAAACAAATTTTTTAGAAGCATATATACCGAGTTTTTGTTCGGTTTCTGAATTAATTGATTGCGACGGTGTTTCTAAAACCTCATACAGTCTTTCTTTTGGTGTTCCAAATGCTTTGTGGGGTTTGATATTATACTGCGTGATGCTAATGCTTTTATTTGTTGACAGAATTCAAGCAAAGTTTAAAAATACGATATTTGATGTTTTTAAAAATCCAAGAAGTTATATAGCTGTTTTGGGTCTTTTGTCTTTTGCTATTTCAATGATATTAGCTTTTATTTCTATATTTAAAATTAACAAAATATGTGTTCTTTGTTTTTGTACATATTTTGTCGACTTGTTTATTGCTTTAATTGCGAAAAATAAAGGTTTTTTTGTTGAAGACATTAAAACCACAATCAAAGATTTTATAGAAGGCGCAAAAAAATATTTTATTTTATTTTTGATTGTTTTATTTTCTTTTGTTTCAATTCTTATTTATTTGGATAAAAGTTTGATTTTGTCTCCAAAGTTGAAAAAAGAAAAGACAATGAAGGAATTTTTTGATGCAAAATATAATAAATATGCAATAAAAGGCAATGTTTTAGGAGATGAAAATGCTAAAGTTGTTGTCGAGGTATATAGTGATTTTAATTGTCCGTTTTGCAGAGTTTTAAATATTATGTTGCATAAAATAGCCAAAGAAGGCAAAATTCTTGTAAAAGAAGTTAATTTTCCTTTGGATACATCGTGTAATCCGAAAATATTTAATACCCTCGGCGGACATGAAAATTCTTGTTTGTATTCAAGATATGCATTGGCTGCAAAAAAGCAAGGCAAGCTTTGGGGCGTTAGCAATGTGCTTTTTGATTATCATCCGCAAACTCCGGAGGAGATTAACGAGCGAATAAAAAAAGCAAGATTAAAAATTGATATGGATAAATTGATGAGTGATGTCAACAGTCCTGAAATAACTAAAGAGCTTATGAATGATATAGAAAAGGCGGGTCGCTTAAATTTAAACGGTACTCCGGCTTTGGTTATCAACGGGGTGTTTTATATGGGCGGCATGCCTTATGAGGAACTTATCGAAAAAATTGACCTTGCTGAAAAAAGAGCGAAAAATTAAAGAAAAGTTGATATGAAAAAGATTGTACTGCACGCTTGTTGCGCCCCTTGCGCAAGTTATCCCATCAAACTTCTGTTAAATGATGGATACAAGCCTGTAGTATTTTTTTATAACCCGAACATTTTTCCTTATAAAGAATATGAAATAAGAAAGAATGAATTAAAAAATTATTGTTTAAAATCGGAAATTGATTTTTTTGAAGGTACTTATGATATTAAAGAGTTCTATAGTTTGACTAATGGTTATAAACAAGAACCCGAAAAGGGTAAAAGATGTTCGATATGTTTTAATATGAGGCTTTTAAAAACCGCTCAATTTGCTAAAAAGAATAATATAGATTGTTTTACTACTACATTAAGTGTCAGCCCGCACAAGAATTCGGAGCAAATTTTTATTCAAGGCCGTCTTGCAGCTTCAAATTCGGGTGTTGAATTTTTGGAATATAATTTTAAGAAAAATGACGGGTATAAAATTTCAAGAATGATTGCTAAAGAAAATAATATGTATGCTCAAAAATATTGTGGCTGCATGTATAGCATGAGATAAAAAATTAAAAATTGATTTTTGCAAAAGTTAATATGATACTATATTTTATATTTTTATTTTTTTAAATATAGCGAACAAATAAAAAAAATATCGTAATTTCAAGCAGCTAGTTATTTTACACTATTTTTTAAAAATTTCAAGTCTTTTGTAAAATTTTATTAAGCAAAAATCTTGACCCTTTATTTTTAGCCCGTATAATTGTTTAAGTCTAATAAAATGCTGCATCATGGCAAAAAAGCGTTTAAAGTCAAATAACTGCTTAAAAGTCAATAATAATGTCATTTTGCATTGTTTTAACAATTATTGTAATTACATATATTAGAGGTATTTAGATGACAACAACAAAAAAAGCAAGCCGTGTTACTCCTCAAGGAATTCCGGGTACCCGTCTTACGGATTTACCTGACTTGATTGAAGTTCAAAAGAAATCGTTTGAACAGTTTTTAAAAGAAGGCTTAAAGGAAGAATTGCTGTCTTTCAGTCCGATAAAAGATTACACCGGAAGACTGGAACTTCATTTCTTGCCTAATTATACTTTTGATAAGCCTAAATATACTATAGAGGAAGCAAGAATTCATGATGCTACCTATGCAAAGCAGCTTCGTGTTATGATGCGTTTGGTTAATCGTGATTCAGGTGAAATTAAAGAACAGGAAGTATATATCGGGGATATTCCTACCATGACCGATAAAGGTACTTTTATTGTAAATGGTGCGGAACGTGTAATTGTATCTCAAATTGTTCGTTCTCCCGGTATTTACTATAAAAAGGAAGTTTCACCGACCGGAAAACGTTTGTATAATGCAACTTTGATTCCAAACCGCGGTGCTTGGTTGAAAATAGAAACCGATTCAAATGATTTGGTATATGTAAAAATAGATAAAAACAGAAAAATATTGGCAACCACTTTATTGAAAGCTTTAGGTATTACCCCTGTCGAAATGGAAACTTTATTTACTCATTTTGACTTTTTAAAGAAAACATTAGACAAAGATACCGCATCTACAACCGATGAAGCTTTGGTTGAAGTTTATAAAAAACTTCGTCCCGGTGATCCCGCTACTCCTGCGGGCGGTCGTTCAATACTTGAAGCTCGTTTCTTTGATGAAAAGAAATATGATATAGGTAAAGTTGGTCGTTATAAATTAAATAAAAAGTTAGGACTTAACTTGCCTGAAACTCAAAGAACAATTACAATTCAAGATATCGTTGCAGGTATAGAATATTTGATTAATTTAACATACGACGAAGGCACATTGGATGATATTGACCATTTAGGAAACCGTCGTATTCGTTCAGTCGGTGAATTGCTTCAAAACCAATTCAGAGTCGGTTTATCAAGAATTGAACGTATAGTTAAAGAAAGAATGACTTTGCAGGATTCTGAAACTTTAACACCTTTAAATCTTTTGAATACAAAGCCGTTAGTTGCTTCTTTAAAAGAGTTTTTCGGATCTTCACAGTTGTCTCAATTTATGGACCAAACAAACCCGTTGGCTGAATTAACACATAAACGTCGTATCTCCGCTCTTGGCCCCGGTGGTTTAATGAGAGAAAGAGCCGGATTTGCAGTTCGTGATATTCATCCTTCTCATTATGGTCGTTTATGTCCTGTTGAAACTCCTGAAGGTCCTAATGCCGGCTTGATAAACTCACTTGCAACTCATGCAAGAGTTAATGATTACGGTTTTATTGAAACACCTTTCTTCGTTGTAAAAGACGGTCAGGTAACAGATGAAGTTCATTATTTAACTGCAGATGAAGATGAAAATTATCGTGTAGCTCCCGCGGATATCGAACTTACTAAAGATAGAAAAATTAAAGATTCGTATGTTCCTGTTCGTTATCGTTCGGAATTTACTATGGGAGAATCAACAAAAGTCGATTATGTCGGTGTTTCACCTATTCAAATTATTTCGGTTGCGACTTCTTTGATTCCGTTTATTGAACACGATGATGCTAACCGTGCTTTGATGGGTTCTAACATGCAACGTCAGGCAGTTCCTCTTTTGGTTACTCAAAGACCGGTTGTAGGAACAGGTTTAGAAGGTCGTGTTGCAAAAGATTCCGGAATGGTTGCAGTATCAACTGTTGATGGTACCGTTGTAAAAGTAATGGGCGAAGAAATTCATATAAAAGATGCATCGGGAAATGTGCATCAATATCAACTGTTAAAATATGTTCGCTCAAACCAAGATACTTGCATTAACCAAAAACCTATTGTAAAAGAAGGCGACAAGGTTAAAGCAGGAGATGTTATAGCTGATGGTGCTTCTACGAATATGGGAGAACTTTCATTAGGTAAAAACGTACTTGTTGCGTATATGCCTTGGGAAGGTTACAACTATGAAGATGCTATTTTGATTAATGAAAGACTTGTATATGATGATGTATTTACATCATTGCATATTGAAAAACTTGAAATAGATGCACGTCAAACAAAACTCGGACCTGAAGAAATTACTCGTGAAATTCCTAATGTTTCAGAAGATTCTATAAGACATTTGGATGAAAGAGGAATTGTAAGAATTGGTGCAAGAGTTTATGCGGATGATGTTCTTGTTGGAAAAATCACTCCTAAGGGAGAATCGGAACATCCGCCGGAAGAAAAATTGTTGCGTGCAATTTTTGCTGAAAAAGCTCGTGATGTTAAAGATAATTCATTACGTGTTCCACATGGTGAAGGCGGAAGAGTTGTGGACGTTAAAGTGTTTGACCGTGAAAAAGGCGATGAGCTTCCACCGGGTGCAAATACTGTTATAAGAGTGTACATAGCTCAGAAACGTAAAGTTTCGGTTGGTGATAAATTATCCGGACGTCACGGAAATAAAGGTATTGTTTCAAGAATTTTACCGAAAGAAGATATGCCATTTTTGCCTGATGGTACACCTATTGACATAGTATTAAACCCTCTTGGTGTTCCTTCTCGTATGAATGTTGGTCAAACCTATGAACATCTTTTAGGTTTAGCGGCATACTTAACAGGAAATCACTATGAATCTCCTTTATTTGATGAAATGTATGGTGCTAATCAATCTGAAATAAATACAAAAGCTGAACTAATTAAAGGTATACGTGAAAAAGGCATCGATTGGGTTAGAGACGACGGTAAGGTTGTTCTATATGACGGAAGGACAGGTGAACCGTTTGATGAACCTATTGCTGTCGGTGTTTCATACATACTGAAACTTGTTCACCTTGTTGATGACAAAATCCATGCTCGTTCAACCGGTCCTTATTCTTTGGTTACGCAACAACCTCTGGGCGGTAAAGCACAATTTGGCGGTCAAAGATTTGGTGAAATGGAAGTTTGGGCACTTGAAGCATATGGCGCTGCTTATACTCTTCAAGAAATGCTGACTATTAAATCGGATGATGTAAATGGTCGTTCACGTGCTTATGAAGCTATTGTTAAAGGTGATAATATTCCCAGACCCGGAATTCCTGAATCTTTCAAGGTTTTGGTTCGCGAACTTCAAAGTATTGGTTTGGATATTGCGGTATCTAAAAAAGGCGGTGAAGAAGTTGATTTAATGTCAGATACAGACGATCTTAGAAAGTCTGCTCCGAAAAGAGTTTTATCCGATATTGATTCAGAGCTTTTAAATATCGATTTTTTTGATACAAGCGCAAGCTTCAAAGACTAAGTAAAAGATTAATAAATCAAAGGAGAATAAATGTCTACAAGTATTGATTATTTTGATTATATAAGAATCTCGATAGCATCGCCCGAGAGAATTCTGAAATGGTCATACGGGGAAGTTACCAAACCCGAAACTATTAATTATAGAACATTAAAACCGGAACGTGACGGTCTGTTTTGTGAAAAAATCTTTGGTCCTACAAAGGATTGGGAGTGTTTTTGCGGAAAATATAAAAGAGTTCGTCATAAGGGTATAATTTGTGAACGTTGCGGAGTCGAAGTTACGGATTCTAAAGTGCGCCGCCACAGAATGGGACACATAAAACTTGCTGCTCCCGTTTCACATATTTGGTTTTTAAAGGGTATTCCTTCGTATTTAGGTTTACTTCTTGATATGACTTTGAAAGACTTAGAACAAATTATTTATTTTAATAATTATGTTGTAGTTGATGGTGCAGATAGTCCGTTTAAAAAATTTCAACTTTTAACGGAAGAAGAATATGAAGATTTTATTATGGAAAACGAAGATACCAAATTGAAAGTTGGTATCGGGGCTGAAGTTATAAAAGAACTTTTATCTGAAATTAATCTTGAAGAATTAGCTAATGAAATTAGAACAGAACTTGATAATGCAGGTGGTTCGGTACAAAAGAGAGCTAAATTGATTAAACGTTTGAGATTAGTTGAAAGTTTAATTGAATCCGGAACGGAACCTACTTGGTTCGTTATGGATGTTCTTCCTGTTACACCGCCTGATTTAAGACCGATGGTTCAACTGGATGGTGGCAGATTTGCTACATCTGATTTGAATGATTTGTACAGACGTGTCATAAACAGAAACAATCGTCTGTTGAGACTTTTAGAAATGGGCGCACCGGAAATAATTGTCAGAAATGAAAAACGTATGCTGCAAGAAGCGGTTGACGCATTGATTGACAATGGCAGACGCGGAAGAACCGTTGTAGGTCCGAATTCTCGTCCGTTAAAGTCTTTATCTAATATAATCGAAGGTAAACAAGGTCGTTTTCGTCAGAATTTGCTCGGCAAACGTGTTGACTACTCTGGTCGTTCCGTTATCGTTGTCGGACCCCAATTACAGTTACATCAATGCGGATTGCCTAAAGAAATGGCTATAGAATTATTTAAGCCTTTCGTTGTTAATAAATTGATAGAACGTGGTCTTGTTCAGAATATTAAATCTGCTAAGAAGAAAATAGAACGTTCGGAAGCTGTAGTTTGGGACATATTGGAAGAAGTTGTAGACGGACATCCTGTTATGTTGAATCGTGCTCCTACGTTGCACAGATTAGGTATTCAAGCTTTTGAACCGGTACTTGTTGAAGGTAGAGCGATTCAGCTGCATCCATTGGTTTGTACTGCATTTAATGCAGATTTTGATGGTGACCAAATGGCTGTTCACGTTCCTTTGTCAATTGAAGCGCAGGCAGAAGCAAGAATGCTTATGTTGGCTACAAATAATATTTTAGCTCCTGCAACCGGTAAACCTATAATTACTCCGACTCAGGATATGGTTCTTGGAATGTATTATTTGACAATCATTAAAGATCCGAACACTCCAATTAAGGGATATTTCCATGATTTCACCGATGTAATGGCTGCTCATGCGACAGGTGTATTAAAATTGCATGATAAGGTTATTGTAAGAGATGAAAACGGACATCGTATTGAAACTACTCCCGGTCGTATCATATTTAATGAAGCGGTCAGAAAGTCGGTACTGTCATAGGTCTTTACGATCTATTAAATTGGTAAAAATTAAACATAAATGAGGTAAATATAAAATATGACTACAATAACTCCAGAAAGCTCAAAAAAGAAAAAACATGTTGAGTTTATTAATAAGGTTATGAACAAGAAGGCGTTAAATCAATTGCTTTCTCAGGTTTATCTTGAATGGGGCGGTGCAAAGACTGCTGAGCTTGCAAATAATCTTAAAAATTTAGGTTATAAATATGCAACTAAATCAGGTACAACAATTTCAATTCACGATTTGGACGTACCTAAAGCTAAGAAAGAACTTTTACAAGAAGCTCAAGATGAAATTGCACGTTCTACTCGTCGTTATTTAAAAGGTGAAATAACCGAGGTAGAAAGATATACAAAGGTTATAGACACTTGGAGCGAAACAACCGCAAAATTAACTGAAAAAGTTGTAGAGAACTTTGACAGATTAAATCCTGTATATATGATGGCATTTTCAGGAGCTCGCGGTAATTTATCTCAAGTTTCACAGTTAGTCGGTATGCGTGGTTTGATGGCAGATGCGCAAGGTCAAATCATCGACTTGCCTATTAAATCTAATTTTAAAGAAGGTTTGTCTTGTACAGAATACGTTATTTCAAGTTACGGTGCAAGAAAAGGTCTTGTTGATACCGCATTGAAAACAGCTGACTCAGGATATTTAACAAGACGTCTGGTTGACGTTGCTCAAGATGTTATTATCAGAGAAGAAGATTGTCATACGGAAAAATATATTAATTTAACCGCAATAACAGACGGTGAAGACGTAATTGTTCCGTTAGAAGACAGACTTTTAGGAAGAACGATTGCACAGGATGTTGCAGATAAAGACGGAAATGTTTTGGTTGCCAAAAATACAACCGTAGACAGAGATGATTTAGAAAAAATTAAAACCGTAGGACTTAAAGAAATTCGTGTTCGTTCCACTTTAACTTGCGAACTTGAATATGGTATTTGTCAGAAATGTTACGGTTGGTCTATGACAACTCAAAAACTTGTAGATATCGGCGAAGCCATTGGTATTATTGCAGCTCAATCAATCGGTGAACCGGGTACGCAGTTAACAATGAGAACATTCCACACAGGTGGTGTATTTAAAGGTTCAGGTGTTACTCGTCAAGCAAAAGCTACTATAGATGGTACGGTAAATACTGAAGTTAAAACTCGTGAACAAAGAACACGCCATGGGGATGTTGTAAGAATTGCAATTAAAGAAGCTGATGTTGAAATTAAAGGAAAATCAGATTCAGAAAAAGTTCACGTTCCGATGGGTGCAAAAGTTCTTGTAAGCAAAGGAGATAAAATTACTGCAGGAGCGGTAATTGCTGAATTTGAACCTGTTTCAAAAGGTGATGGTTCACGTTTGACGGAAAAAGCTTTAAAAGATATTACTTCTGATATTTCAGGTGAAGTTGTATTCCAAGACTTTGTTGCAGATGAAAGAAAAGACAGACAAGGTAATATTTCAAGAATTGCAAACAAACAAGGAATAGTTTGGGTTTTAGGCGGCGATGTTTATGCGCTTCCTGCCGGTTCCAAAGTTCTTGTTGAAGATGGTCAAAAAATTAAAAAAGGTGAAAAGTTAGCTGAAACATTAATTATATCTGAACATGGCGGTGAAGTCAGAGTCGGAGATAGTCTTGAAATTCAAGATGTTAATTTTGAAGGAAAGAAAATCAAAAAAATTGTTTCAGGTAAAGAACTCACCATTGTAATTGCTTCTATTCAAGCAGCAAATGCTGTTTTTGAACAAACTAAAAAAGAACAACTTTGGACTGTTCCTGAAACGGGTGAAAAATATATTGTTAAATCTCCTGTTGATACAACTGTTGAAAATGGCATGATTATTGCAGAACTTATCGATGAAACATGCAAGGTTGAATCATCCGGAGAAATTAGATACAACGGACTTGAAGTTGATGAAAATCAAGTTGTTGTTACCCCCGGTCAATTGATATTTATTCCTGAAGAAATACATCAAATTTCAAAAGATTCTTCTTTAAAATTAGTTGAATCGGGAACTTATGTTGAAGCCGGCTGCGAAGTAGTAAAAGATATATACACTCACATAGCAGGTATAGTAGAAATTAAAGAATTTAATGATATTATTCATGAAATCGTTGTTCGTCCCGGTGAGCTTCATACTTTGGACAGCATTAATGACCTTAAAGTCGGAGAAGGTGAAGTTGTGAAAGCGGGTACTGTTGTAGCAGGAAAAATCAAAGCAAAAGTTGATTCAATTGTTACAATTGTTGAAAACGAATCCGATTTAATGGAAATTGATGATTTAGATGAAGATTTATCGGAAGATACAATTGACGATGATAACATTGAAGGAAAGCCCGTACAAATTCTTATTCGTCCTATTCAAACATTTGATATTGAACAAAGAGATGTTTCAATAAAATTTAATGCAACTGATGAAGCTATTGAGTTAATTCCAATTACTCAAGTTCAATTTAAGGATGGTGCAAGAGTAAGAAATCTTGATGGTGCGGTATTGACGAGAACTTCGCTTGTCTTATCTATGTCAGGTTACATTTCACATTTAAAAGGTATGGTTGAACTAGACAAGAAAGGCGATTTGAAGATTGTTGTTCTTGAAACATTAATTGTACGTCGTGAACAAGAAGATTCTTCTCGCGGTCTTTCTTCAACTCAAACGGAATTATTGGTTAAAAACGGTCAGGTAATTGAACCAAAAACTCCTGTAACAAAGACGCAAGTTCTTGCGGTTAACGATTCAGTTGCTTCAATTAATTCTAAAGATAAAGAATTGAGAAGATTATTGTTAGTATCTGACAATTATGAAGAAACAATTGAAACAACATCAAAACCAACGGTAAAAGTCGGTGATTTCATTACTATCGATTCGAAGATTTCAGAAAATGATGTTTCTAAATTTTCAGGTAAAGTTGTGAAGGTTACTCCTAAATCCGTTGCTTTGAGAGTCGGCAGACCCCATTTAATTTCTCCGGGGGCATTGTTGCAAGTTGATAATTCTGCTCTTATTTTAAGAGGTGATTTGCTTGCTACTTTGGTATTTGAAAGACAAAAAACAGGTGATATCGTTCAAGGTTTGCCTCGTGTTGAAGAACTTTTAGAAGCAAGAAAACCTAAAGATAGTGCTATTGCAGCCGAAGAAGACGGAGTAGCAATAATTGAATATGAAGACGATATGCCAAGATTGTTTATTGAAAATGAAAACGGCAGAGTTGAAATTAAATATCCTATCGAAGCAAGCGTTATTGTAAATGATAAACAAAAAATTCATAAGGGCGATGCTCTAACTTCAGGACCTATGAATCCTCATGATGTCATCAGACTAAAAGGTGCAAATGCTGCTCAACAATATCTTGTAGATGAAGTACAAAGAGTATATCGTTCTCAAGGTGTTGAAATTTCAGATAAGCACGTTGAAGTTATTGTACGTCAGATGATTAAAAAGGTCAAAGTTCTTGATTCCGGAACCACAAGACTGCTTCCGGGCGAATTGGTTGAAATTAAGACCATTGAAGCAGAAAATGCTAAAGCTCGTGAAAATAACGGTCAGGAAGCTACTTATGAAGCGTTGTTGCTTGGTATCACTAAAGCATCTTTGAATACTGAATCATTCATATCAGCTGCTTCATTCCAAGAAACAACAAGAATTCTTACAGAAGCTGCTGTTGAAGGTAAAAAAGACTTATTGAGAGGTCTTAAAGAAAACGTTATTATAGGTAGATTAATTCCTGCGGGAACAGGATACTATCATTTGATAAATGCATCTGAAGAAAAAGAAAAGGAAGCTCAAAAAAGAGCAGCTCAAAAACATCAAGCAAGAAAACCGTCTGCTATTTTAGAAGAAATAGAAGGAATGTTTGGTGTGGTTGATTCAGATATGCAATTTTAATTGATATTAAAATTTATTAAGACCTGACGAATATTGTATTTGTCGGGTCTTATTTTTTTATTGTAAAATAAGATTATGTTCTTGGATATTAATGAAATTGATTTATCAAATGTAAAAAGCGGTTTTTTAAAACAATATATTGATTTAAAAAAAGAAAATATTGATGCAATTTTATTGTTTCAAATAGGAGATTTTTTTGAAACTTTTTTTGAAGATGCTAAAACTTTTTCCTTAATAACAGGTGTAACTCTTGGTGCAAGAAGTGTAAAAGGTGTTGGTGAAGTTATTCAAGCCGGTATTCCTTCGCATGCTGTTGAATTGTATATAAAAAAACTTATAAATGAAAATTATAAAGTTTGCATTTGTGAACAATTTAAAAATGATGATGATACTATTATTCGTGAAGTAACCAGAAAATATACAAAAGGTACAATTATTGAAAATGAATTTTTGGAATCGTCCGAAAATAATTATATTTGCGCTTTGTATGAAATTGGTGATAATGTTTTAATTTCGTATGCAGATGTTTCAACGGGGCAGTTTTATAAATCTTGCGGGACTTATGAAGATATAGTTTTTGAAATTGACAAAATTACACCTAATGAAATTTTGGTTTTAGATGAACAATCTAAAAAATTTAATTCTATTTTAAAAAAATATAATTCAACAATTTTATGCTCTGATTTTTTTAAGACAAAAAAGATTGAAGATGTTATTTTAAAGTATTGCGCTTATACCCAAAAGAAATATATGCCAAAAATGGATGATATAATTGAGTATAAGATTAATTCTTTTCTTGTGATGGATGATGTTACCAGAAGAAATTTAGAAATTAGAAGAACAAGACGTAATTTGAAAAAAAGGGGAAGCTTGCTTTGGTTTTTGGACTACACAAAGACTCCTATGGGCAATCGTTTATTAAAAAAATATTTGGATGAACCCTTAATGAACGCTCAAGATATTGAAAAACGTTTGGATGCTGTTGGTGAAGTTATTGAAAAGCAAGATTTTATTAAAAAATTTGATGATTTATTAGAACAATTTTGTGATTTATCAAGAATGAGTGCAAAGATTTCAAATTCTACAATTTCTCCTAAAGATTTATTTTTGATGGTCAAAAATGCAAAAGTAATAGAAACTTTTGTAAATGATAGTATGATTTTTTCTTCTCCTTTGTTAAAATTTACTGATAAATGTTTTGGAGAAGTTGTAAATTTTTTAAAAAAAACACAGCTGGCATTGAGTGAAAATTCATCTGATTTATTGCAATCCGGAGGCATTATTAACGAAGGCTATGATTCAAATTTGGATTATTTGAGGGCGAAGTTAAAAAAATGTGAAAATAGTTTAGATGCTTATTTTGAACATGAAAAAAAATGCTTAAAAATTGAAAAAATGAAACTTAATTATTCTAAAAATATAGGCTATAGTTTTGAAATACCGGTTTCAAAAGAAAAACTTTTAACTCGAGAATATTTTAAGAAGCAATCACTTTCGGGCTGTTTAAGATTTTCTACAGAAAAATTGCAACGGCTGGAAGATGAGATTTCAGCACTAAAATATAAGATAAATGAATATGAATATCAACTATATTGTGATATTAGGTCTGAAGCTTTTGAATTTGTTGATAAAATAAGAAATATAGCAAAAGAAATTGCAAGATTTGATGTAATTGTTTCACTTGCAAAATGTGCGATTAAAAATAAACTCACAAGAGCAAAATTTGTTAAAAATAATATATCGATTAAAGGCGGATATCACCCGGGTTTGATTGAGTTTGCGGCTCAGATTGTTAAAAATGATACTGAATTATCGGATGATTCAATGATTATTTTAACCGGAGCAAATATGAGCGGTAAATCGACATATTTAAAACATAATGCGATAATTTGTCTTTTAGCGCAAATTGGTTCCTATGTTCCTGCTGATTTTGCACAAGTTGCAATATTGGATAGAATTTTTGTAAGACAAGGTTCAACGGACGATATTGTTAATAATTCCTCAAGTTTTATGGTTGAGATGATGGATTTAAAATTTGTTTTAAATAATATGACAAAAGATTCTTTAATACTATTGGATGAACCCGCAAAGAGCACAAATGCGACCGAAGGCGGAGCTATAGCGATGGCTTTTTGTGAGTATTTGTTGAAATATTATAAAACAAAAATTATGATTGCAACGCATAATTTGGAGTTGACAAAATTGGAAAATAAATACCCGAACAGAGTATTTAATTATGTTATCGGCGCTTTTGATGATGCAAAAACAGTCGGCACAGATAGAAAAGTATCGAGAGGAATCGTGAGTTCCAGTTTAGCTATAAATACTGCTATTTTAGCGGGTTTGCCTATTGAGCTAATTAACAGCGCAAGAAAAAATGTTGCAAATTGAATTTTTTTCTGTTAGTATGATTTCTATGATTAGCAAAAAAGACATTTTATTTTATACATTTCATATCAATCACCATCATATAATCCCAAGAGGGTTAGTTATTTGATGTTGTTTTGATTTTTTCAATTCTTATTAAATAACACCTTCTTGGGATTTAGAAGGTGTTATTTAGTTTAAAGTTGAATTGGAGAAAAAAATGTCTTTTATAAATGTGGTTTCCGCTCTCGGTGATAATAACAGTATATACCCTTTGATTGTTAGGGATTGCGGTATTGAAAATTTAGCAAAATGTACAATGACATATAAGCAAAATGCAAAAGATTCAAAATTGATTGCAAAAGAAGCTTTACGAGAAAGGATAGTTGATGAATACGGAACTTCTGCAGTTTGGTTGGGCGGTATTCCTTTTGTTGAATATATAGCAAATAAAATCATTGAACTAAAAGGCTATTCCTCGAAAATTGATTTAAAGTTATTTAAAGAATCGACTGCTCAAGGTCTGAATATTAATATTGAAAAGTTCAAAACACTTGCCCCGGAAGCGGTGAATGATTTAAAAAAAGCCGGCAAAAACAGAAAAATATTTCAAAATTTGCAAATAGGAAAGTTTTTTGCAACAACTTTTATACCAATTGGCATAATGGGTTTTTTGCTTCCTAAGTTGAATTTTTTATATACTAAAAAGAAAATAGATAAATTAAAAAATCAAAAAAAATCTTTAATTTCATTTGAAAAAAATGGAGTAGGTGAATTTGCGGAAAAATTTAAAAATAAATCACAAATTAATTTTTGCGGTTTAGAGAAAATGTTGTATATGTCATCCTTAAATAAAATGATGATTTTAGATGGCGGTTTGACTGTTGGAAGAGTTAAAACAGCACGAAACAGAAAAGAAAAAAGCGAGATGATTTTTAAAATGGCAGGCATGTTTTATTTGAATTATTTTGCTCCAAAAAGAATTGAAAAATATTTAAATAAATTAACTAAATCTCTTTTTGGACTTAATACTTCTTTGGATATTAAAACTTTGAATGACAAGTCGTTTATCGAAGAATTAAAAAGCAATAAATTAGTAATGCCAAAAGAAATTGATGAAAAAAGTATTTTAAATTTTATTGATGAAAATCCGCTTTCAGCTTTTGTTAGTCAGTTAAAAAAATTAAAATTGGTTTCATTTCTCGAAAATGGAGTTAGAGATCCGAGAAAATTTGTTGATATTGATAAAATAGTTTTGTTTAAAAAATCATTGGAAGATTTTAATATAGATGCTCTTAATTCTTCTTCGTTTGAAAAGTATGTCAAAAAAGCACTGCAGGCAAAAAGCTTTAGTATTGTTGCAAATATATTAATAAGCAGTTTTCTTCTTGCTTTTGCGCTCCCAAAATTGCAGTTTCTTTTTAGAAAGCTCACAACCGGTTCAAACCTTGAACCCGGAATTGAGGGTTCAATGAAGAATGAATAATTATTTTACTCTGCCATATATGTCTTTGTAGCGAATTATATCCTCTTCTATTAATTTATCGCCTTTTTGAATTTCGATAATTTTCAATTCGGTATCATACGGATTAGCAAGAGAGTGGATTGCTTTGACGGGGATATCGATTGATGAGCCCGCTTTTAACATAAAGACTTTATTTTCAAGAGTAACTCTTGCTATTCCCGATAATACCACCCAATGTTCTGAACGATAATTATGCGATTGTAAGCTAAGTTGTCCTTTTCTTGAAACGCATATCATTTTTGTTAAATATCCGTCTCCATGGTTTAATACCGTATAATATCCCCAAGGGCGATAAACGGTTGTATGAATTCTGTGAGTATCGTTTTTTGTTTCTTTTAGTTTTTCATATATCTGTTTAACACCTTGAGTATCATCTTTGTTGCATGCAAGAATAGCATCAGGTGTTTCAACTATAATAACATTTTTGAGTCCGACTCCGGCAAGAAGCCTTTCTGACGAATATAACATTGTGTTTTCACAATTTTGTTCGATTATATTACCTATCTTTACATTGCCGGATTCATCTTTTTTATTGGATTCATAAACTGCATCCCAAGAGCCGAGATCGCTCCAATCACACTCCATTTTGACCATAGCAATATTTTTTGCATTTTCTAATATTGCATAATCAAATGAAATTGAAGGATATTTGTCAAAAGTCATATAATCGATATCTTCTTGTATTTTAAAATTAAATTTTTGAGTATTTTCATATATTGTTTTTGCGCATTCTTTCATGGTTTCCATAAGAGTTGCCGCTTTGAAAACAAAAATTCCCGCATTCCAATAATAATCATTTGAGCTTAAGTATTTGTCGGCTGTTTTCATGTCAGGCTTTTCTTTGAAGAATTCAACTTTATAACCGTTTTCAATTTTTTCTCCAGCTTTAATGTAGCCAAAGCCGGTTCCGGCATAAGTCGGTTTTACTCCTATGGTAACAATATAACCTTCATTTGCAAGATTTTGCGCTTTTTTGATTGTTTTTGCAAAGTTTTCGGTGTCTTCTATTAAATGGTCGGATGGAGTTGCCACAATAACATCGTCCATTCCGCAATCCAGAAGGAATTTTGTTGATATTGCAATTGCGGGAGCAGTGTTTTTAGCAATCGGTTCAGTTAAAATTCTGACATCATTAGAATATTCTTTAAGCTGCATCTTAACATCGCTGAAATGTTTTGCATTTGTTACAGCTATTATATTATCTATATCCATTATGCTCATGAGTCTTTCAAAAGTTTTTTCCAAGAGACTTTTTTCAGAGTTTAATTTCAATAGTTGCTTGGGGTATAATTCCCTTGAAAGAGGCCACAATCTTGAACCCGAGCCACCGGCTAGAATAATTCCGTGCATAAACATACTC
Source organism: Candidatus Gastranaerophilales bacterium (assembly GCA_944325655.1). Classification (GTDB taxonomy): domain Bacteria; phylum Cyanobacteriota; class Vampirovibrionia; order Gastranaerophilales; family Gastranaerophilaceae; genus RUG14156. The sequence continues at coordinate 9,393 of CALVAW010000008.1, read as the reverse complement.
CCCGTTTATATTATCAACAACCTAATTATATAATAAATCGGAAGGGTTGCAAACAGTTAATTTTTGCTAAGAAGATATTTTTCTAATGAACTTTTCCAATCGGGAAGAGAATTTTCGCTATCCAAAACGCAATATTTCGGTCTAATTGCAGGACGGGGAAAATCGCTTTCATTTATTGCATTTACTTCTACTTTTCTTTTTTTAATTTCAAAAATCTTTTTTGTAAAATCTGACCAACTGGCACTTCCTGATGAGCTCACATGATATATACCGTATGGTTTATTTTCTTTTATGATTTCTATAATTTTTTTTGATACGTCATCAGCCCAAGTAGGACAACCTATTTGATCATCCACTACTGATATTTCTTTTTTGAAATTTGAAAAAGTAAGCATTGCATCAACATAACCGCCGGTTCCATATAACCAAGAAGTTCTTAATATATAATATTTTTTTGTTGCTTTTATTATCTCTCTTTCGCCCGCAAGTTTTGATTTTCCATATACATTAATAGGATTTGTCGCATCGGTTGTTTTATAAGGTTTGTTTGATTTTCCGTCAAAAACATTATCAGTGCTCACATATAAAATGGGTACATTATGTTTTTTTGCGATATGTGCTATATTTCTTGTTCCGAGTTGATTTACATTATATGCAAGCTCCGGATTATCTTCCGCTTGGTCTATATTTGTATATCCTGCAAGGTGAATTATAAAATCAAGACTGATTTTATTCATTATTTCGTTAACCATTTTTGTATTGGTTACATCAAATATTTTTGAGTTACAAGCCCAATATTGAAAGCCTTCGCTATCAAGCATCGGACAGAGGGATTTTCCTAATAATCCCGTGGAACCTGTAACTAATATTCTCATATAATATTCTTATCCTTTTTTGCTTAGAGAAAAATAACTCTACTTTAGCTTTTTATATCATTTAGTTGTGCTAAAATCAATATTATGAAAAAAATTGCTTACAAATTCTTAATAATATTTTTTGTTTTATTTTTGATAATAGGATTTTTTCTTTTAGTTTTTAAAAAAGATTACGGTTATGACATTATACAATTAAAAGAAAATGATTCTTTGCAGGGAGCCGATAATGTTCTCCCTCTTCCTAAAAACGTGACAATAAACGGAGTTGACTATATTCAATCGCAATTACCTGTCGGAAAGTTTGGCGGTATTTTTACAACAAGTATTATGGGAGAACCTAAGACCTTTAATCCATATAATGCAAATGATGCTACAAGTGCGGAACTATCTGAAATTATGTATGACGGCTTAACTCAGACAGATGTGTCTACCGGACGGGTCATACCTAAATTGGCAAAAAGTTTTGAAGTTTTGCCGGATAATAAAACATATATAATACATTTGAGACATGGTTTAAAATGGTCTGATGGTGTTGATATAACTGCGGAAGATGTATATTATACTTATAATACAATCATTTTTGGAGGTTTTGGAGATGGCTCCGCAAGAGATGTAATGATGATTGACGGAATGCTTCCGGAAGTGAAAATTATTGATAAATATACAGTCAAATTCATTACTCCAAAACCGTTTGCTCCTTTTTTAAGAAACTTATCCGCCTCAATTGTCCCTAAGCATGTTTTTGAAAAAGCAACTAAAAAAGGCAAGGAACATTTTTTAACTTTTCAAGGTATAGATGTTAATCCTGACAACTTAGTTGTTTCGGGAGCTTTTAAATTGAAAGAATATTTACCTTCGCAAAGAGTTATTTATACAAAAAATCAAAATTATTACTTGATAAATAAAGATAACAAAAAATTGCCCTATATTGATAAATGGGTAATGATTATTGTGGGAGATATGAACAACCAGACATTAAAATTTGAGTCGGGAGCTATTGATGTTCTTCCGGTCAGCGGTTCTTTGGTTGGCAGATATCGTGAGTTAAAAAAACATGGAGATTTTGAATTATATAATTTGGGACCAAGTACAAATACAACTTTTTTAGTTTTTAATTTGAATAATAGAAAAAATAAAGACGGAAAATATTATATTCCTTTAAAAAAACAACGTTGGTTTCAGGATAGAAATTTCAGAACGGCAATTGACTGGGCTATAGATAGAGATGATTTGGTTTTAAATATTTTTTCAGGTATGGCAAAACCGCTTTATAGCGCAGAACCCATAAACAGTCTTTTTTTGAATGAAAAAATTGCAAGGGGACATAAAAAAGATTTAAATTATGCTAAAAGTTTGCTGTTAAAAAGCGGATTTTATTATAAGGATGGTATTTTATATGATAAATATAATAATAAAGTCGAATTTGAACTTTTGACAAACGCAGGAAATACTCAGAGAGAAGCAAGCGGTGTTTCTATAAAACAGGATTTGGAAAAACTAGGTATAAAGGTTAATTTTAAACCCATAGAATTTAACAGTTTAATTAATCGTATTGTTAATTCGGTAGATTATGATTGTGTTATTTTAGCATTGACTTCTAATATTAATGAGCCGAATGCGGGATATAATGTGTGGACTCCAAACGGTGCTTTGCATATATTTAATAAAAGAACAAATAATGATTTAAAATCTACGGATAAAGTTCTTGATTTTGAAAAAAAACTTGAAGAAATTTTCAACCAAGGTGCGCTTGAGCTGGATTTTAACAAAAGAAAAAAAATATACGATAAATATCAAGAAATTATTGCGTATGAAAATCCGTTGATATATTTATATGCTCCATTAAATATAAGTGCAATAAGAAAAAAAATCAAAAATGTTTATCCTACTAAAATTGGAGGCTTAATTCAAAATATGGCAGAGATATACATTGAAAATTAATATTTGTTAAAATTGTTATTCAAATAATTATTAATTCTTTATTTTTATTTTATAATTCACGATATGAAAAAAGTATTAATTTTATTCGTATTTATAATATCGCTTGCTTTTCCGATGTTCGCCGCAGCTAATGAAAAAACAAGTGTTTCTTCCATGACGGAAGAGCAAATTTTGGATGCTAGTTCAAAAATAAAAAAAGAAATTAAGGATTCAATTATTGAAATATACGGAAAAGAACACTCCGATGAAATATATAATAAGGTTATGGCAGCTGCGGAAAAAGCAATAAAAGAGCGCCCTGCGGAGCTTTTGGAACAAGATATTAAAAGAGAATCGGATTGGTATAAAAATGAAATAATTTATATGTTTTATGTTGATCAATTCGGTGTTGTGAAAGATGATAAAAAAAATACTTTCAAAGATACTGCTTTAATGTTTGATTATTTGCAGGATTTGGGTGTTACAACGCTTTATATGCTTCCGTTTGCAGACAGCCCGATGAAAGATGCCGGTTTTGATGTTAAAAATCCTCAAAACGTAAGACGAGATCTTGGCGGAATGGCTGAGTTTAAAGATTTTGTTAAAGAAGCAAAGAAGAGAGGATTTAAAATCAAAGCTGACCTTGTTTTAAATCATTTTTCGCAAGAACATGAATGGTTTAAGAAAATTGAAGCAGGGGATGAATTGTACCTTGATTATTTTATATGGAGAGACGAAGAACCTAAATATAAAAGATATCAAGATGAAAAGTTGGGGACGGTTGCAGAGTACGTCGAACGTGATGGTAAAATATCAAAACGTCGCATAATTTTTCCCGAAAATGTTGAAAATAACTGGAGAAAAGTTACCGTAAACGGTAAAGATTACTGGCTATATCATACGTTTTACCCGTTTCAGTTAGATATAAACTGGGAAAATCCGGATGTTTTATATTATGTTTTAGATACAATTTCTTATTGGACCAATTTAGGTATTGATATATTCAGAATGGATGCCATTCCTTATCTTTATAAGGAACCCGGAACTAATGCGGAAAATCGTCCTAAAACACATTCTATAATAAGGCTTTTAAGTAATTATATTCAACTTACTGCGCCTTCTAGTGTTGTGCAAGTTGAAGCTTGCCAAACTCCAAAAGACATTCTCCCTTATTTTGGAAAAGAAAGAGATGTAACAGTAAATATAAATAACGAAAAGAAAACGCTAAAAAGGACTGATGAAGCCCAAATTGCATACCATTTTCCATATATGCCTGCTATATGGGCAAGTTTGATAACAGGAGATAAAAAATATTTTGTTGATGCTTATAAAAATACTCCTGAAATTCCTAAAAGTGCATCTTGGGGTATGTTTTTAAGAGTTCATGATGAGCTCACTCTTGAAATGGTTAGCCCCGAAGTCAGAGAAATAATCTTTGATAACCTTGTGACAAAGGGGGCAAGTTTTAGAAAAGGTTTTGGTGTGTCCGGTCGACTTGCTAATTTTTTGGATAAAAATCCAAATAGAATAGAATCGGCCTTTTCAATATTACTGTCTTTGCCGGGTATTCCGATAATTTATTACGGTGATGAGGTGGGTGTTGCTAATAATTTTGAAAATGCAAAGAAGTCTGCTCAATTGAGAGCAAATGATTCACAAGCACCAAAAGAAAAATCTTTTGTTAAAAAACAAAGTGAAAAGTTGTCGAATTTGTTGTCTGCGTTTGATTCTCGTGATATTCACAGAGGTAATGTGCCCAGAAAACTTTTCTACGGTTCTTCTGAAGGATATTACGAATTTAATTCAAAAGTTTATAACAAAGTTAAAAATTTAATTACTTTAAGAAAACAATTGCCTGTAATGGCTAATGGTAGTTTTGAAATTTTAAAAACAACATCTAACAGCAATTTTGCTTATATAAGAAAAAACAAAGATAAAAAAATTCTTGTAATGACTAACTTATCAGGTGAAAAACTTATCGCAGAAATAAGCTTACCTGCTGATATTATTATAAAAAATAATAATAAAATCACATCACTAAAAAATCTTGTGAACGGTGATGATATTAAAGTCAATATTTCTTTGCAAAATAGAACCATGCATTTGAGACTGGCACCTTATCAGACATTGTGGTTGGAATTGTAGTGTATGGATAAAATTTTTTCTGATAAAATAAATCTTTTGAAAGCATTGGCGATAATTCTTGTTGTGTCGGGTCATCTTGAATTTTCGCTTTTTGGAATGTTTCCACCGTATTCTTTTCAACTTGCACTATTTTTCTTTATTTCAGGCATGTTGTTTAAAGAAAAATATGTAGATGATGTTAAAACATATTTTTTAAAAAGAGTTAAATCTCTTCTATTGCCCTATTTTGGTTATGAGATAGCTTATATTATTATTACGTTTATAGTTTTTCATTACAGCGGTGAATTTTTAGGGGAACCCGTTAATTTAAAAAATTTCTTTATAACACCTTTTTTAAACGGTCATCAGTTGTTGTTGTGCGCTCCGTTGTGGTTTGTGCCGCAGCTGTTTTTGACTTTAATTACTTTTTTGTTTTTAATGAAAATTTTAAGAAAAGTTCCGGATAAATATTATAAACTTTCTTTTTTCTTGGCGCTTGGTTTCGGGGCTATTCCTTTTATTAAATATTTTGGAAATAATACATATACTTTAATGATTATGAAACTTATGTTTTCAACATTTTTCGTTTATCTTGGATATTTTTATGTTAAATATATAAAAGACAATTATAATATATTTTCAACGAAATGTTTTTTTGCTGTTATTGTATTTCAATCTTTTTTATGGCTTTTCAATCGTGATTTTGATCCTTCACACGGTATTGGTTTAAGCTACGTTTTGGTTTGGGGCAGGTTTGACGATCAGATAATAGTTCCTGTTTTAACTGCAATTACGGGTATTTGGGTATCTTTGTTTACGATTGAAATTTTGTATCCTTACTTTAAAGAAGTTAAATTTTTTAAACAAGTAGGAGACACAACTTATCATATAATGGCTAATCATACATTTGTAATGTTTTTGATTACTGCTTTTATATGCAAATTGCTTAATGTTGAAATGAATGTAAATCGAGAATTTATATACGGTATTTTTGATCCTGTTCAAACAACATATTTATATTTTGTTTTGGTAATGGTGGTTTGTACTTATGTTGGCGTGTTTCAAAAATATATTTGGAAAAAAATAACAAAAAAAGATTAATTTTGTAATTATATATTATTTCTTGCATAGAATTTATTAAAAATTGCTTATAATTTAAAAAACTAAAAATCTAAACCAATATAAATTAAACTAGCTTGGTTTAGATTTTAATAAAATTTATTTATATGTTTTATACTTTTTGGACTGCGATTGCGCCTGTTGCTTGTTCTATTTCTTTTGTTGCATTGACTACTTCGGGATTTGTTGCAATTTCTTTTTCAATTTTTTTGTTTTCGACTGCGCCTTTAATAATAAGTTTTCTTATTAATTCAAATCCTAAAACAACTGCTAAGCCCATTAATCCGCCTTTAGCAGCTTTTCTTGCAATTGTTTTATAATCATATTTGCCGCTTTTTGCAAACTTCTTAGCTTGTTCTAAATAGTCATCAAGTTTTTTTCTTGCTGCATCTGCCGCTTCTTTTGTTCCCATATAAAAGGAATTTGCAAAATTCTTTTCTTTAGCAATAAATGCTTCAGTATTTCTGATGAATTCATCGGGATGTGCAAAAATCTTTTTTTGTTTAATAACTTCGCCTGCACCAGATATTATAGCTCCAACTCCCGCTACAATACTGGCATTTTTTGCGGTATTATTGCTTTGTATTTCCATTTTATCAGCCCCCTTTTAATTAGAACAATAAATAGATTATTTTATTTTTATAAAACAAGTAATAAAAATTTATTGCTCGCAAAATGTAATTTGTTAAGTTTTGATAAGACCATACAACTTACAATTTACAGTTGAATTCAATATGCGAAAAATTAAAATTTAAATTTTAAAATTCAGAGACGAAGGGATTCGAACCCTTGGTGGAGTCATCCCCCACACAGTCGTTCCAGGACTGCACCTTAAACCACTCGGACACGTCTCTATGAAAATATCATAGGTATATGATACTGTATAAAAAATTTTTTTCAAGTTTGTATAATAAAAAAACGGGATGTATATAACATCCCTAACCAAAACACAAAAATAATATGAAAAATTAGTTCATATCAGTTACACATCGTACTGAAAAAGCGTTATTATTTTTATTTGAAACTGGTCCGGTCCAATCAGCTTGCCCCCATTTATGAAATGTATAGGTTGATGTTGCACTTGTAATTTTGTTTGACCAAATTGTATTTGATAAACAGCAGTTATCTGGTGCTCCAGGACAGACACAATACATTGCGCATTCGGTACTTCTACTGTCAATAACTGTCCTGCTGCATAGCATTAATCCATTACTACCTCGTCCAATATTATAATCGTCCCAATAAGCAAGTTCTCTTTCTGTAGGTAATCTCCAGGTTTTTCCGCCGTAATTGAATTTATCGCATATTTCTTTTGCGGCATAGTAATTGCAGACAGTCCTGTTACATCCTGAATAGCCTCCGTTATTTGCATTGCATCTAGCTCCTGTTTTCCCAAACCAGCAACAATTTTGACTGTTTGAGTTGCAATATGCGTTTATAGAATGTAAATTTACAGTCAAAGGTATTGTAAAAGCGGGTCTATCGCCCATATTGTATTTGGTTACGCATATATTTCCTATTTGGAGAAAATCTCCTGTGCAGCTAAAGGTTGATACACATTGTTTACTTGAATTTAAAGTATATCCTGATTTACAAGAGCTACATCCGCTATTTGTGCAAGTTGCGCAATTTGCCCATTTGCTTGAGCACTTGCTGCAGCTTGAAGAACCGGCTGCGCTGTAATATCCGTTTGCACATTTTGTGCAGCTTTGCGAGCCTGCTGCTGAATATTCTCCTGCTGCACATTGAGTTTTTGAATTATTAACACATTTATATCCCGCAGGGCACAGTGTGCAAGTTTTTGAATTTATGTAGTATTTATTTGCACAAGCTGTACAAGTTCCTGTTGTTGAGTTGCAATTTGAACAGTTTGAAGTTAAAGTTGAACATGTTTTACAGCTTGTTTGACCTGTTAGATTTTGATAATAGCCGCTGCTGCAGGCGGTGCAGCTTGAAGCTCCTGCTGAAGAATATTGACCTGCTGAACATTTTGTTTGCGTTATTCCGTTACAATAGTAGCCTGCCGTGCATTTTGTACATGTTTTGCTTGAATTTATGTAATAACCGCTCCTACATTTGCTGCATTGTGTCAGATTTGAACATTCCGAGCAGTTTGATATTTTGCTTGAACAGCTTGTGCAAACCGAGCTTCCGGAATTTGCTCCTTGTCCTGTGGGGCATGGGGTTTTATTCCCTGATGTACAATAATTATCTTCAGGACAAGTTTTACATGAGCTTTGACCTGTTGAATCTTGGTATTTTCCGTTTCCACATATTTTGCAGGAACTTTGCCCTGTTGAATTTTGATATTGTCTTATGGGACATAGTATACAATTATCTTTTCCGCTTTCATTTTGATATTGTCCTATAGGACAAGGTTTACAATTTGCCGTTCCTGAGGAGTAATGTCCTGCTTGACATAATTCACATTTGCCGTCTGCTGTGATACCGTATCCTGTTTTACATTTTCTGCAGCTGTCGGCATCGCATTCAAGACACCCCAAGCTTCTATCCGTACAGGCTTCGCATACGCATTTTTCTATATTTTTATATTCATTACTGCCGCAATATTTTAAGCAAGAAACACATTTATTACTTTGACATAAAGAGCAGTCATCTCCGTATTTTTTGCAATCTACCGTTAGTCCGTTTAGAGATATTGATACATTTGTTTTTTCTAATTTTTTTGTAAGTACAGGCGTAAATGCTGCTGCTATGCAGCTTATTGTAATTAAACTAATCATAAGTTCAATTAAGGAAAATCCTATATTTTTTTTGGTTTTATTTTGTTTGTTAATGTTATACATTATAAATCCAGTTTTTTTATAATACTACTAATTAATATTATACTATATAACATTAAATTTCAACAAAAAAAATATTATTATATAGTATTAAAAAATAAGTTTTTCTAAGCGAGAATATTTTTGGGTTTATTATGAATGATATAAAAAAATTATTGGGAAATAGAATAAAATCTATTAGAAAAGCCAGAAACCTTACTCAAGAAAAACTTGCTGAGATAGTCGGCATAGGAACTCCAAATATAAGTTATATTGAGTGTGGAAAATTTGCACCTTCAATAGATACATTCAAAAAAATTGCAGATGCTTTAAATGTTGAACCTTATGAATTATATAGGTTTGATAGTAAAAAAACTCCTGACGAGATGATTTCCGAGTTGATTCAGGCTGTAAAAAATGATGAAAAATTATTGGATTTGATTTATAAATTTTATAATACAATTAGATTTAATATATAAGACAAATTTTAAAATTAAACAAAAAACCTGAGAATTTTCTCAGGTTTTTTTAAATTTAGGAGCTGGCAACGACCTATCTTCCCGGGAGGCTAC